>NZ_MJYA01000001.1:0-374 GCF_001763075.1 Campylobacter sp. BCW_4321
CGTCTGTTTGATAGTTTTGATTTTTGCCAATTCCATAAGGAACGCGACTATCGGATTGCATTTCAACTGCCCATTTTGCGTTAGAACAATCTCTTTGTTGAGTTTCATTCATTTTCTCCATTTTTTTACACTCTGCTACTCTAGCCTTAGCTTCATCAATGTGTTTTTCATAGTATTCACTTGTTTTTGCTTCATCACCACAACCTATTAAAAAAGCTAAAGCACCTAAGCTTATTAATCCACCAAAAATAAAATGTTTCATTGTTATCTCCTTTTATAAAATTTTGAAACATAGTATTTTAACATTATTCTATTTCCATTTAAGGGCGTCTGTTTGATAGTTTTGATTTTTGCCAATTCCATAAGGAACGCGA
>NZ_MJYA01000002.1:0-28645 GCF_001763075.1 Campylobacter sp. BCW_4321
CGTCTGTTTGATAGTTTTGATTTTTGCCAATTCCATAAGGAACGCGACTATCGGATTGCATTTGTTTTTCTAATTTAGTTTGCTCTAAAACATCTTTATTATTTTGCGACGCTAAATAATTTGTAAGCATATTATTTTGATTCATTAAAGTAACTCTTAATTTTCTTACTTCATCAATTTGATAAGTGATAAGATCATTAGTGGCTTGTATTGCTTGTAAATTTCCTTTAGAACCTTCTGAACGCTCTTTAAGTTTTGAAATAATAGTGTCTTCATTTTGTAAGTCTTGATATTGAAGCTCGAGCTGTTGTAATGTTCCTTTAAATGTATTTTGATTTGTTTGTGCAATTTGTTTATATCTATCAGAATAAAGTTCGTATCTTTCCTTTTCATTTGTGGCGTTTGTAAGATCATCGCTATAACCTGTGAAATCTTTATAAGTATCTTCGAATTTTTTAGAAACATTGCCTATATCATAAGAAAGACCATTAACTTGATTCATCACATTATTAACTTGATAAAGAATTGTGCCTAGATTTTCCCAATCATATTTACCCAAGTTTTGTAAGTTTTGTTGTTGCATTTTTACCATGAGAAGTTGTTGTTGCAATTGCTGGTAAAGTTGCTCGTATTGTTGAAGTTGCATTGCATAATCTTTTACTTGATTAGCAATAGCACTAAGATCAATTACAGGAATACCACCTGCAAAGGCATTATTAGTTCCTATAATTAAAGTTGCAATTATTGTTGAAGTGGCTTTTTTTACGCCAAATAAAGATTTTTTCATATCTACTCCTTTTAATAAGTCCAGCATTCTTTAGTGAATGGGATTTTTTGGTAATATTCATAACAATTTCTATCCCCGCAAGTTCTAGAAATCATATATTTTTGATTATCTGGAAGGCTTTGATAAGCTTGTTGAGTTATAAGTTGTAATTTTGCACTTAGTTTCCATTCTAAAGAATTATAAAATTCGCCTGTGCATGTGTATTTAGGCATTTTATAGTCGGTATATTGATGATTTATTAGTGCGTAGCAAAAGCTAGGCATATTTGGATTAATCCTATAACTCATAATACCGAAAGTAGAATGACTTCTTTGTGTTTCTACTTGTGTGTTTAAATAATTTGGTGTGCATTGTCTAGGATCTGAACTTGGCAATACATCATCAACTAAATTTTTTAATACCAAATCTTCTACATTTGTATCATTTTGTATAGGACAAAGGTTTAAAAAAGCTTTTCTTGCATCGATTGTTTTCCAGGGTTTTTTAAAGTGTATTGCAAAATATCTAGCTAACGAAGGACCGCATTCAGCAGGACGAGTTCCGCTACTTAAGCACAAAATCGCTTCACATGCCAATTTTGTATCCCCAGTTAAAACATCATCAGCAAAAGCGTTACTACCAATAAATAAAAGTAAAGACGCAATTAAAGAAAGTTTTTTGAGTTTTTGAGTATAATTTTTTGGGGTTAGCCATAGGGCTGCAACCCTGTGGCTAAATTTAACCTCAGAAAAGAGGTGGTTAAATTGAGTTACACAAATCTCATAGTTATAATTATACTCCTTTGTATAATTATAGTCAAGGCTTTTTAGCCTTGCCCCATTTTTATGGGGGTGAGATTTCCCTATGGCTTTATTAACACCAAAAATAAAATTTTTCATATTAATCCTTTCGCTCTAAAATTAATTTTTTGTTCGATATGAGATTTATTGTCTTTATATATTTCTTTAATTTCATATGCGATTAGCTCTTCAAATTCACAATTACGATTTTGTTCAGTTTGCATAATCGCTTTAATAATATTTTCCCTATAAGGTGTATTAGGAATCTTATATTTATTATAATTTTCTAGTTTTGGTGTGTATTGATTTTTAATAATTCTTTCCATTTCATTAAAGGCATTGATAAAAGCGATTTTAAACCGCAATGCTTTTTTACCTGTTAAACCCATTGCCAAAAGAGAAAAGCCATCTTTTGTAAGTTGATAGTATGGGTATTTTTTTCCTCTACCTCTAAAACCCTCTATTTTTCGATATTGAAATGATTCCGTAAAATTGCGGATACATTGCAAATCCCCTATTTCTCGTAAGTCGTTTAAAATATTTCTAATAGCTTTTAAAACATCATCATGTCTTTTCCCAAAAACCTTAGCCACATCTAAACTTGTGCAAAAAACTTGTTCATCTTTGTTTTCAAAAACAACTTCTTGATTATTTATATTCATAACAGTTAGGTTACTCATGCTTCCTCCTTTTTTGAATTATCAAATCTTTTGTAGTTTATTTCTTTTTCTTCTAACCATTTATAAGCCCAATTCTCTTTATATTGTTCATAAAGTTGATTTACTCTTTTAACGCTTACTTTATCGCTAATACCTGTAAAGGCTAAATTAGTTTTTCCAAGTGCTAGATTAAAAAGTCTAGTTCCAAGTGGAGAAGTGTAATAATATTCTCTTTTTTGAATAGCATTAGTAATAATTCCTATTTGAACATCATTAAGTCCAAATATTTTATAAAAATCATAAGGGGCTAAAACATTTTCACTTCCTTTTTTATAAGCTTCGGGATTAGGTAAAAATATTTTAGTAGGGCAATATTCTTGTAAAATATCTAAAATTCCACTTTTTGCACTATCGCTTAAGCTTTGTGTAGCCATTACAAGAGCTACATTTGCTTTTCTTAAAACTTTAAGCCAACTAATTATTTTATCTTTGAATGCTGGGTGATTTAATGCAATCCATGCTTCATCAATAATCAATAATGTAGGGCTTCCATCTAATCCCTTTTCAATACGATTAAAAATATAAAGTAAAGTAGGAACTATGTATTGATCACCTAAGCTCATTAAATCTTCTATTTCAAAAGTTGTAACATTACTAAGACTTAATTTATCTTGTTCTGAATCAAATAAAAAACCACCTGTTCCAGAAATTGTGTAATAACTTAAAGCATCTCTTAAATCATTGTCTTGCAATGCTGATACAAATTCAGTTAAAGAAGTAGAATTTGTATTAGTATGAGAAATTAAAGCTTCATGTATTAATTTTTTGTGTTTTGGTGTAATATTGACATTTTGCAATTTTAAACAAGTTTCAATCCAAAATTCAGCCCATGCAGTCTCAGATTCTGTTTTGATATTTGCCAAAGGAGCAAACGCCAAAGATGAGTTTTCTCCTGCAATATTATAATGAATTCCCCCTGTTGCGAGTGTAGGAGCTAGTAAGCTTTGTCCTTTGTCAAATGCGTAAATTTTAGCATTTGGATATTTTTGCCAAGCAAGGAAAATATTTGCCAAAAGAGTTGATTTACCACTCCCAGGAGGACCAAAAATTAAAGTATGCCCTAAATCACTAACATGTAAATTTAACCTAAAAGGCGTATTGCCAGAAGTTACAACTTGCATCAGCGGAGGAGAATTTGGAGGAAATCTTTCGCTTGGATTATATTTTTCTCCTGCCCAAACAGACGCCAAAGGAATTAAATGTGTTAAGTTAAGGGTATTTAATATAGGACGGCGTAAATTTGGATAAACAAATCCAGGTAAAGTTCCCAAATAAGCTTCTACAGAATTAATTGTTTCAGTTCTTGATAAGAAACCTAAACCTTCTAAAACTCTTCTTATATCTTTTAATTTATATTCTAAATTTTCATTATCTCTATCGAAAACTACAATATTAGCAGTATAGTAACCATACCCTATCATACCGCTTTTTGATTCTGATAATGCAGAATCTAGTTCTTGCACCATAAGCACAGCATGATCATCTTGTTTTCTTGTAGGGCGATCTAATAATTGATCTAACCAACCTCTTGTTTTTTGTTGCCATTTTTTACGATATTTATTAAGTGATTTTTCAGCTTCATAATGATCTAAAAAAATAAATCTCGTGTTAAATCTATAGTCAAAATTAAGTTCTGTAAGTGCATTTAAAATATTTGGATAACTTTCACTTGGAAAACCTTCAATAGCAATAATTCCTATGTATTGATTATCAATTCTTGGATACATTCCTGTTTCAAAATGTTTTCCGCCCAACAAACAATCCAAAAACATAGGGGCATTTGGTAATATTATTTTTTGTCTTTCACCACAAATACAAAAATTAATATATTCAAGCATATCATCTAAAATATATTCATTATTATATTCATCAGTAACTACCCTTGGTAGCATTCTTTCTATTTTGATATAATTGCTCAAACTATCTTCTAGTTTTTGAAGAGTAGTTTTAAAGTATTCCAATATTTTATCGCTTTGATTTTTATTAACATTTTCATCAATTATCATTAAATTAGTGATTTTACTTATATTTTTATGTGGAGGTAAATAAGTAAAAATCATTGTAAAAAGATTTTCAAAATGTTCTACATTTTCAAAATAATGCTTTCTTTCATTTTCAAGAATTTGTGCAATATTGCTTTTATAAAAAGTTTCGCCATCAATATAATTTTCTGTTTTAATTCTTGAGCAATCAATATGAACCGCCCAGCCATTACCTAAAGTATTTAATATTGCATTAATTCTAGCACTTAAAGTATTTCTTTCACTTATAGTCATAGAACTAATATCTCCAGCACGATAATAAAATCCTGCTGTTAAACTCCCGTCCTTGTTAAGTAAAATACCTTCATCTATAAAACTTGCATAGTTTAGAATATCGGGAAATGCTTTTGCTTTACTTCTGAATTCTTTAAGTGCTAACATTTTAATCCTTTGAAAATGGTGTGCTTTGCGGATAGTAAAATTTTTTATACTTATTTTGGCGTATAAAAATTTGACGCATAAGAGGATCGCTTTTTGCCATTAATCTTAAAAGAAGACTGCATAAAAAAAACAATACAACTCCAACGATAGTAGTGACTATTGTCGCTCCTGTAAAAATTAGAGATGCAGAAATAAGACCTGTCATCATAATTAGTTCTCTATCTGCACCAAGCATTAAATTTGGTTTGTTCAATGCACTATAAATATCTACTCTATGTAACTCTTCCATTAAATTAATGCTCCGCTCGTTGTGAATAGTGACATAAAGCTATTAGCTCCTACAACTAAAGCGATTATAATTACAATATAGATTAAAGTTTTCAAAAACCCGCTAAGCTCTCCTCCCCAAATTAAACCAGCACCCGCACCAATTAACGCCAAAAGCGAAATAACAAAAGCTACCGGACCGCTTATGCTTTGCTTAATTGTTTGCAATGGACTTTCCCAAGGCAAACCAGCACCTGTAGTTGAAGCTAGTGCATAACCTAGACCTAGTATTAGAAATAGTAGTAAAAATTTTTTCATTTAAACTCCTTGTGTAATATATTTGTCGTTTTCATAATCAATTACTTTTATGATTTCTTTTATTTTTCTGCCCTCCTTAGTTTTTGAGATAAAAACAATTAAATTCACAGCTTCAGCAATTAATTTGCTCATCTTTGCACTTGATGCTTCAGAGATTAATTGTTCCATTCTTGTGAGTCCCCCATTCGCAGAATTAGCGTGGATTGTAGCTATTCCTCCAGGGTGTCCTGTATTCCAAGCTTTTAGCAAGTCTAAAGCTTCTTTGCCTCTTGTTTCGCCCACTATAATTCTATCGGGGCGAAGTCGCATTGTGGCTTTCAAAAGCCTAAGCATATCTACTTTATCCGTAGCCCTTAAAATTACTTTGTTTTCACTCGCACATTGAAGTTCTGCTGTGTCTTCAATGATTACTATTCTGTGATCGGGAGTGATTTTAGAAATGCCGTCAATAATAGCATTTGAAAAAGTGGTTTTACCACTACCAGTTCCACCAACAACTAAAATATTTTGGCGTTCTTTAATAGCATTGATTAAAACTTCTTTTTGTTTTGGTGTGAGGATCTTAGATTCTACATAATCATCAAGAGTAAAGATTTTTACAGCTTTTTTTCTGATTGTAAAGGTTGGTTTTGCAACAATAGGAGGCAATAGAGCTTCAAATCTTGATCCATCAAGTGGCAATTCACATTCTAAAATAGGATTGTCTGCATTTGTAGTTGCATCAAGAAGGGTAGAAACTGCGGTAATGATAGATTTTGCTTTAGCTTCTGAAAATTCGCCAAGACATATCATATCTTGACCTAGCTTTTCAAGCCAAAGTTTGCCGTCTGAATTTAGCATAAGCTCTATTGTTTCTTTATCTTCTAAATGAGTTAAAATATCGCCAAATTCTCTTTTTATTTTTTCATTGATCCTTGCTTGAAACTCAAGATTACTCATTGAAGAGTCCTTTTGATTCAATTGCAAGAGTTAAAAATTTGTCAGGATTTTTTTTGTATGGATTGTGGAGTTGTAAAAGTTTAAAAATTAAGAAAAGTTTAAGATTATTCTGCTCTCTCTCTCTCTCTCTCTCTAGCCGTTAAGCAAAAATTAAGTTTATTTTTTCTCAAAAAATTCTCCAAAAATTAAAAACTAATACCGTTATTATATTATTTTTAATTTAATTGTCAAGGTTTTTTTCTAATAAAATGATACATTTTTAACAATTGAATGTTTATTTTTTTTCATTTTCTTGAGACAAAATATAGATTTTTTGCTTTTGTCTCATTTTTTGGTAAAAAAATATACATTTTTTATAAAAAATTTTCTATTTTTTTCATTTTCTTGAGACAAAATATAGATTTTTCGCTTTTGTCTCAAAATATGATACATTTTTAACAATTGAATGTTTATTTTCTTTCATTTTCTTGAGACAAAATATAGTTTAGATATCAATCTCGCCATATCTTTTTATAGGTATTTTCAAATTTGGAAAATTTTTATCCATAGTATAAATAGCACAGCAACCTTCTTTTTCAGCACAAAAATATTGCAAATAGTCTTCAAAGTCTCCTCGATATTTATCATAATAATCACAAGCCATATTAATGACACTTGCACCAAAAGATGCAATATTAAAATCTTTTTCTAATGAAATATCTTTTAAAAAATGAGTGAAATTATTTAAATTTTCTTTTTTAATAAGATAAGCAATAGTAGAAATCATATCTTCAGAGAAAACTATTTGAATGTTATTTGTAATTAAAAAATATATCAATTGCTTAGCTTCATTATGATAAGTTCTTTCAGCATTGAAGTAATCTAGGAAAATATTTGTATCTAAATAAACTTTTTTCATTTTTATATTCTACCTTCTTCCAAATCTTTATCTAATTTTTCTCTTTTTAATTCTTTGGCAGATTTTGTAGGATCAAATCCACCAGTAAGTATCCCAGCATATTTTTCTACAAATAGTCTAGCTTCTCGTTCTTTTTGATTTTCATCGAATAAAGAAGGTTGTGTATGATTAGCAATGAGGGTTTGATTATCTACTTCCGCTTCTTTTTTAGATATAATAATTTGATTCTCTATGGTATTAGGATAAGCAATTTGTTTAATATCTTCGATATAATAATTTTCAGGATTTTCTTTAACTTCGTCTAGTCCTTCATATTCACTTTCTACTTCTACTTTTTGTATCATTTCCAATTTTTCAAAATCAAATTCTTTTATTGTTGTTTGTCTTAGTTTCTTTAGATCTTTAAAAGAACCCTTCCCGATAATTTGAGGGTTCATAATATATGAATTTGGACTTATAATATCATACTCTTCTTGTTGTTCTTTTGTGATTTTAAAAATTACATTTTTATCTTCAAGTTCTTTTATTGCACGATAAACACTAGATTTTCCTAGAATTTTTTTATTTGTAAAATAAGATACAAAATCACTATTGTAATGAAAAATATTTTGATAATTTAAATTTTTAAACATCATTAATACTACTCTTAGGGCAGAATTAGAAAGATTATCAGTAAGATAATTAATATTTTCTACAAAAAGCTTAATAAAATCATCTTTGGTTTTTTCTTTTTGGAGAAAAGAGCTTACAATGGTAGTAACTTCCCCTGTAATATTATCAACCTTCTCTTCAACTTTGCTATATAATCTAGTTACTGGCTTGTTTTCCAAATCTACTATTTCTTTCATACTTAACCTTTTTTTGTTCTAAATCAAAGTATTATATCATTTTTTCCCAAAAAATGAAACATATTTAAGCAAAAAAAGCAATTTTTTCCCAATTTATTTGGAAACATGATTTTTTCTAAAAATAATTTTCCCACCACGAGCAGTTTTTTTCCCACTGGTGGGAAAATTTGTCCCACTGGTGGGAAAATTAAAAACCTTATCAAAGCACTATTATACCTATATTTGAAAGCATTTTTTTTAAGTCTTTTCCTTCTTAATCTACTCTTGAAAACAAAAAATTTTTTACAGCAAATTTCGCTAACGCTCATTTGCAAATTTGAAGAGACTAAGCGTCTCTTACTCTTCTTACAACAATAGGGCGGGGTCAAGTTCGTTTGTCGCTCTAGGCGACTGCACACCCCGCACCCTATATTTATGCAAATTATAGCACCTTAACAGGTGCAATTTGCTATATACACCAAAAAGAAGTTATGATTTGAAAAGTAGAGTTTTCAAACTAAGGTTTAATTGCTTTGATTATCGATAATATAAGCTTTTTACAAATAAAAATATTTCTTTTTAAGTTTAGAGTGTTTTTCTTTAAAACTTAAAGTAATGGTAAAATAGGTTTTTAATCATTTAAGTTTTTAGTTTTCTTAAACATTTTTATCCTGGTGTAATAAGTAAATTACAACAAATCATCTTCTTTGATATCTTTTCCAAATTTAGCGTCAAATACTTTTTTTGATTTTGTGTCAATCTTTAGTTTGATAGGTTCTTTATTTTTCGGAACTAAAGATTGAAGTTGATTATCTTCTTGTATTGTTTCTTTTTTCTTGATTTTGTTTTTAAATTCATCATTGAAATATTTATTGAATTGTTTATAAGTCATTTTAAAGTTTTTTTCTTTTAAAGCTTTATCATAAAGAAATTTAGATACTACACAACCATTTTCAAATTCTTTTTTTAAATAGTTTATATTTGAATAAAATTCGATCTTAGCTTCACCTCTTTGCATTATTATTCCTTGCTAAATAGATTTTTCTAATATCATGAATTCATATTGGCTTGTTTTTTCTTTTTTAGATAATTCTTGGTAGCCTAAATGTTTAAAAATTTTAATAGCTTGCTGGGAATAGTTTATATCACATCTAGCAATTATTTTATTGTTGGGAATAAGTTTTTCATAATATTTAATAAAATTTGTAGCTAACTTTTTGTTTCTAAATTTTTCCAAGATATAGATCATATTTATTTCATATATATTTGAACCTTTGCTTTTTCCACAAAATGCGAAACCTGCTTTTTCATTTGTACCATCTTTAATAATAAAAATTCCTCCTGATACACCATTATTTTTTATTATATCTTCTAATTTTTCAATAAATCTTACATTGTAAAAATGTTTTTCTTCAAGTCCTAGATTAAAACAATGTTCTATAAATTTTATATCTTCAAGTGTTGCAATTTTTATATCCATGATTGTTCTCCTATATTCTATTTGTATTTTTTCATTATAGGATATTTTAGGTTAATTTGAGTTTATTTAGGTTATTTTAGGTAAAGTTAATTTTATTACAATAGAATTACCTAAATTTAGTTATAATTACTTGGAGTAATAAGACAGGATATGCTTTTGCTATACAAAAGCAAAGTTTTATCGCTAAAGCTCTAAAATAGGACGCCAAAATGAAAAAAACAAAACAGGTAAATATTAGACTGACTTTAGAAGAATATAATCTTTTAACAGAAAAAGCACAAAATCACGGCTTAACACTTTCAAGATATTTGCGTGATTTATCGATGAATTATCCTATTACTTGCATAGTAGATCAAAAAGTCGCATATAATGTTTTAAATATTGCGGGGGATATAGGAAGATTGGGCGGACTTTTTAAGCATTGGCTAGTTAGAAATGAAGATAATAAAGCCAATTTTTCAAATAAAAGATCTTATGAAGATATTGATGAGATTGTGGATCAAATTTTAGATTTGCAAATACTTTTAAAAGAACAAGCCAAAAGGATAATGCAAAATGATAGTCAGAAAAATACCAGCAAGGAAACAAAATAAATCAAGTTTTAAAAGATTGTCGGATTATATTTTAGATAAAGACAATAATAATGCAAAAGTATTAGTTGATTATATGCTTGATAAAAATAATGAAATGGATAAAGTGGAAGGTTACCATTTTACAAATTGTTCTTTTGATAATGATGAGGATAATATTAACGAGATTATCAACACTCAAAAGCTTAATACCACAACAAAGCAGGATAAGACCTTGCATTTAGTAGTTTCTTTTCAAGAAGACGAAAAGCCTACTTTGGAAATTTTACAAGCGATTGAAGAGGAAATCGCAAAGTCTTTAGGAATGAGCGATCATCAAAGATTAAGTGTAATTCATTCTAATACAAATAATCTTCACATACATATCGCAATTAATAAAGTTAATCCACGCACTCTAAAAGTTGTTAATCCTTACAATGATGTTAAAATTTTACAAGAAACAGCGATGAAACTTGAAAAGCAGTATAATTTAAAGTTGGATAATCATATTTCACAAAAAGACAAGCAAAGCAATAAATATAATATCCATACTATGAATTGCAATTTTGAAACCTGGGTAAAAGAAAAGCTTTCTAAACAAGTAGATCTTATGTTAAAAGATGAAAAGACCACTTTTAAAGACATTAAACAACTTTTAGCTAAATATGATCTTGAATTTAGAGAAAGAAGAAAAGGTTTTGTTATTGCTTCTAAGAGTGAAAAATTGTTTTGCAAAGCAAGTAGTATCCATAGGGAATTATCTAAACAAGCTTTAGAGAAAAGATTTAAAGAATTAGATTTAAAACAAGAAAAAGAGAATACACAAAACATTGAAGAAGAAAAACGGGAAATAAAAGAGCGATACCAACGACCAAATAAAGAAACTTCTAAAGCATTGTGGGAAAAGTATTTAAGAATTGAAAATGAGAAAAAAGCAGAGCTTGACAAAGAACTTAGAATGTTAAAGCTTAGGCGAAATGAATTTAAAACCTCAATACCATCAATGAAATTTAATAAAAACACTTTTGCACATGTTAAAAACCAAAGAATGATTTTTAAAAACAAACAAAAAGAGCTTTATCAAAAATATAAAAGAGTGTCTTATAGAGATTTTTTAATTAATGAATCCTTATCAGGAAACGAAGAGGCTACAAGGGCTTTACGAAGATCTAAAACGAAAATTAATGAAAATGAAAACACTTTATCATCAACCCAGGAAAAACCTAAAATCTTTGAAAATGTAGATTATATAACAAAAGAAGGTTATGCTGTATATAAAAGCGGTTTTAATAAAGCCATAGATAAAGGAGAAATGTTAAAAGTATCCCTTATTCAAAACGGCAAAGATGATAAAGAATTTCTTTTAAATTCTTTACTTATGGCGATTGATAGATTTGGAAATCATCTTAATATTACAGGAGATGAGAATTTTAAAAGAAATATTTTAGAAGTCGCAAATGATTATAATTTAAATGTGAGTTTTACAGATCCGCAAATGCAAAAGATACAAGAAAGCAATAATGATAAACGCCAAGAAATGAAGTCTAGAAAGATTTTAAAAAATATTGTTGAGTTAAAAATCAAACTTATTAAAGATGAACCAGGCATAAAAGAAAATATTAAAGAAAAAGAATTAAAAGCTTTAAAAGCTATTCTTAAAAAAGTCTCGAATACTACACTTTCGGTATTTGAAGCAGAATTGAAAAAAATAGGTTTTAGTTCCGATGAAATCAATTCTATGGATATACAAAGCATTGATACTCAAATTGAAGGTTTTGTTGTAAATTCTATCAATAAAGAAGGGCTTATTGCAATGAATGAAGAAATAAAACAAGCTTTAATCGATGATAAAGAGATAAAAAAGTTTGAAAAATTCGAGCATTTATTTTTAAATACTAATAAAATAACAGATATTGCCAAGGGATTTTATACAAATAGAAAAATTGATGCTGATGAGTATGTAAAAAGATTTTCAATGCAAGAAAGCAAAATTAGTAAAGTGGCAAATGTTATTTCTATGTTAAGCGATAAGAATATTGAGATAATGGAAAAGTATGCAAAAAAACTTGAAAAAGATTTAAAATATCAATACTTGAAAAAAGCAGAAGTTATTAAAAGTAATGATATTAATTTGAATAATTTTTAATATCACAATAATAATATTGTGATATTATTATAATATTAATTTAATATATATTTTGAGTATGCGAGAAACATAAAATATTCTGCAACTAAAAATGCTAAATTGTAGATAAAAATAAACCTAAAATCAAAACTTTGAAAACCTGTTTTGATCACTGCGATATGAGACTTTGCTATAAATATAATCATTGTATGAATTGCAATAAAAATGAATATTTTGCTAATTATATCTAAAAACATTTTTTTACTCCTTTCTAAAAATTTTAAATCTTACATAAGAATTTAAGCTCAAACCTATTGAATTAGCCTCTTGATTTAAGGTTTGATACTCTTCTTCTGTAAAATTTACTACAAGCTTTTTATTTCTTTTTGCATTGCTAGTTTTTGCATTTCCTGTTTCTCCTCGAGCTGAATTAACAAAGTCATTTTCATTTTTTGGTATTTCTGAACTCAGTTTTTTAAATCCCATTATTATACTCCTAGTTTTTCATTTGTTATTTTTAAAAGTTCTTGGTAAAAGTTTTCAAAGTCATTTAAAGCTTTGTTGTTTTTATCGCAAAATTCTTTCATGCTTTTACCTTCTATTACTGCTTTGCGATAAGCTTGTCTTTCATAGATTACACTTTCAAGCATTATTACTCTATCTAAGCCTTTTTCTTTTTTGGTTTCGTTAATGTATTCTTTTAAATTTTCTAATTCTTTTGCTAAAAAAGGATTGGGTGAAACCCTATTGACTAAAACCAAAGCTAATAAATTAGGATTAATATCAATCACTTCATTATAAATTTCTAGCATATGATCTAGAACATTAACATCGTATTGACTTGGAATTGTAGGAATAATAATTATATTTGATGAAAGTATAGCTTTTCGCATTTCTTTACTATCTCTACCGCCTGTATCAACTATAATACTATCAAAAGCATTCTTCATTCTTTTAATTTCATCGCCTAAACTAACACCTGTTTTTGAAACATTTGAAAATAAAGGCTCTAAGTTTGATTGACTTCTCATGTCTGAAAAAACTTCAGTTGATTTTTGCGGATCTGCGTCGATAAGTAAAACATTATCGCCATCTTCAGCCAATCTTGCGGAAAGATTTACTGCTAATGTAGTTTTACCGCTTCCACCTTTTTCATTTACTACGGATATAATCATAATAAAACCTTGTTTTTAATTTATATTGAAATAATATCATAATAAGATTAATATAATATTAAAAAGATAATAAAATAATATTATATTGTTATCCCTATGATTAAACCAACAAGAAGAAAAATAATTTGACCAGCAATAGCGATAATCCAAAAATTAGTATTTGTATTTTTCTTTTCTTTAGTGTCTTCTGTTTTTTCTTGCGATGGTTTAATTGTGTTTTGATTTGTTTGTGCTTGTATTAAAATATCTTTTAAAGCTTCTTGATTGCTTTTACTATATTCTCTTATCTCATTAAATATATTAAATTTATAGCTTTCTAAATCTGTTTTGTGTTTTGTGAAAAGCAGATCTATTTTTTTTAAAAAATCATCAAAGATGATTTCATTTGCACTAACGACTGCTAATATAGGATCGTTTTCATCTAAGATTATATGGTGTTTTTTTGCAATTTCTTCAATAAGTTCTTTTTTATTCATCTACTCCCCTTTTTCACTCTCATATAAATATTTTTCAAACTCTAAATAATCATAAAAAGTAGCAAAATGAGGTTCAAAATACAATTTGACTTCTTTAAATTTAGCGTATGGACTTTTATTTTGAAAATCAAGAGAAAAATCGCTTTTTACTTTAAAGGCTTCAAACAATTTATGTAAAATATCATTTATTTGTTTCTCATCTTGAAAAAAACCATAGTGATAAAATAAACCCAAGAGCAAATCATAACAAGAAGATATCTTTGCGATGATTTGATGGCTTTGTCGCGTATAATATTTTGGATTTTTAAAGAAAAAAGCAAATTTTCCAAATAAAATCATATTTTCATTAATGGAGTTTTCTAAAGACTCCAAAGTTATTTTTATTTCTGATAATAAATTATATGTTCCTTTACTTGTTTTTTTATACAAAAAATCAATGGCTTTTTCTCTTTCATTAATAGCAAAATCCAAGCTTTTTTTATATAAATCTCTTATAATGTCGTTATCTACATAAAGTTTTTTTATTAATATATTTTCTCTCATTTTTTCTCCTCTTTACAGCCACTTTCATCACATCTTAGAATTAAGCTACTATTATCATCTTTATTTTTGAAAATAACATTAACATAATCATCGCTATACATTGTTGATATATCCTTATATTTAGAGCTATCAAGCGTTTTAACTTCTTTAGATTTAAAATAAATAGATATTTTTTTATCATCTTCTATAACAAGTCCTTGATCTGAAAAGAATTTAATATTTATTTCATTTTGAAATGTAAAAAAGATGATAAATACTAAAAGCATTACAGAACCAAACAATGCAAAAATATCATTTGTTGTATTAAGTAGAGTTTCAAACTCCGTTTTATTTTTATGGACTTTATTTGATATTTTTTTTATATTAATAACACCAAAATAAATAAGTGCGATTCCAAGAATAAAAGATAAAATG
Organism: Campylobacter sp. BCW_4321; assembly: GCF_001763075.1. Taxonomy (NCBI): domain Bacteria; kingdom Pseudomonadati; phylum Campylobacterota; class Epsilonproteobacteria; order Campylobacterales; family Campylobacteraceae; genus Campylobacter; species Campylobacter sp. BCW_4321. The sequence continues at coordinate 14,740 of NZ_MJYA01000002.1, forward strand.
CCAAAATACTCTTTAATAGTACTAAATAAAAACCATAATCCTGATAAAAAGATTATAAAATATGCTATAAGTGTAATTTTTTTCATCTTTGATTTGCACTCCATAAAAGACCATTAATAATGATTAAAAATATAAAATAAGAGCTATAAAGGTTTTTTAAACTTATATCAATATTAAAAATATAAAAAACTGCGACAAATATAGGCATTATAAATAATGAGAGAGATAAAACATTAGATAATCCCCAAACAGCACAAATAGCTATAGTAAATACTATTAAAAGAGTTGTAACTGGAAAAAATATTATATTATCTTCGCTTACAAAATTTGCAAAATTACCACATATGAAATCTAAATTAGAAAAAATAAATTTTACAAATTCCCAAATTTCATTTTTAAAAATGCAAATTAAAGCGATAATTGCTATAAAAATTGCATAAGAAAATATTTCTTTTTTAATTAATTTTTCTTCAGTCATTTTTGTATCTCCTTTAACCATTCTTTATCTATTTTTCCACACACAAGATAAAACATACAATCTTTAATTGAGAAACCATAAGCTAATTGAGCATAAGCAAAAAATATAGATATAGCTGTCATTAAATCAACTAGAAATAAAACTGTTCCCATATAAGATAGATCCGCATTAAATACCAATATTAAAAAAAGTAGAGTTCTTAAATTAATAAAAATCGCGTGAATTTTTGTGTAACTTAATAGTTTGTATATTGTATTTCTAGCATTAAATAAAAATCCACACATTAGTTTGTTTAGTCCAACAAGAAAAAATAAAAGTCCTATTGAAATCATTTTTACTCCTTAACCTTCAACTTCTTCTTTTTCTATATACATTTGATAAATTGCCACTGGTGCGATAAGAGAAGAAAAAAGAATTAAGAAAATAACAAACATTGCTTCACTATTAAGGTAATCAACACTCAATTTGGCGTCAGAATAATGAAAAAATAAAAAAAGTAATGGAATAACAGTTAATAAATACACTAAAACACCCTTTATCCCCCTTTTTTCCAAGAAGCTTATTACAATAAAAACGAAAAACATACTTATAGGCAAACTTAGCATATAATAAGCAGGATTTACTGATAAGAAAAAGTTTTTTAAATTATCAAAAACTAACAAAAAATCTTTTCCAAAAAAATAAATCAAAGCAATAATGCCTATATAAATCCCATAGACTAAAATAATTTTTTTATTTAATAAATTCATTTTTTCTCCTTTTATTCTAATTTATAATTATAAATATAATTATATCATAATAATATTATAATAATCTTAAATTAATATTATTATAATATTAAAATAATATTATTGACTTAACTTTTTTTACTTCATTTTGGAATATATTTATCACTCCAAAGTATCTACTATCATAACTTTTTATATTTTCACCCATAACAAAAAGTTCATTTTCTTTTAACTTGCATTTAAAAGGTTTAAATTCTAGTGGATTACCTTCGCTATCAAATGAAAAAATTTTAGAATCAGGCATAAGTGTTTTATTAATAAACACACCTTGTCTATTAACTTCTACAAAATCTCCATTTATTGCAACAATCTTTTTTAATAAAATTTCTTTCTTTTGTGGTATTTTTAAAAGCACGATATCGTTTTTGTTAAAAATGGAAGAGCTAATTTCTTTATATAAGCCCAAAGGCATTGATCTTGTATGGTTAAAATGAAAGCCACCAAAATAAAAAATAAGATATGAGAGGATTAGAAGAAATACAAAGGAAAAGGCAAATATTGCAATAGTTTTTCTCATAGCATTATAATGATATTCCTTTATTTTGCTCCAAATCTAAATTTTGTCTAAAGCTTTTTAGATTGGTTTTAATTATGGCTTCAAGTTTTCCTAATTTCAATTGTGAAGCTTCTACAGATGCCATTATCATTTTATCTTTTGGTATTAAATTTAAATCAAGTTTATAACCTGCATTTTTAGCCAACTCATTTAAAAATATTCTTTGAGTTCTGCCGTTACCTTCTCTAAAGGGGTGCAAAGCATTTAGGTTTCTAGCAAATTCGGCTAAGTTCTTTGCGAAATCGTTAAGATCTTTTGAATTTTTTAAGTAATTGTCTTCTTTAAGCCAAGTAAAAATTTGTTGAGCGGTTGCATTTAAATCTTTTCCAGGAATAAAATTAGTAATTGTTCCATTTGGTGCATATTTTCCAAAATTTCCATGCAAGCCTACTTCCATTCTATCTTTTCCAGCCCAGTGAAATACATCTTGAAAAATATATTTATGTATATTTTTCAAGTGCTGATAATCGAAATTGCCTTTGATAGGATTGATTCTTAGCTCATCGCTTCTTATTGTGGTATAATTTCTAGCTACTATTTCAAATTCTTTTTCATCTTTTATACCAAGTTTATTATCCGCAATTAATCTTTTAAAAAGTTCTTCATTGCTTTCTTTCATATTCTACAAATCCTTTTTCTTTGTATTCAGCCAATATTTCATCAGCACTTAAACCATATACATTTTTTTTAACTAATAATTGTATTGTTAATTCATTACAGTAAATGCTTTCAATAGCGTGTCCGCAAATAACAGATTTAATACCTTCGTATTGCTCTTTAGTCAAATCATCTTTATATTTTTTAAGTATTGCAAGGCTTTCTTCTAAGCTATGCACTTCGGGATATTGTTTTTGCATTTTTACTCCTTTATAATAATTAATATAATTATATCATAATAATATTAATATTAAATTAAATAAATATTATAATAATATCATAAAGATATTATTATAATATATTACCTATTTGATTAAATGCTTTATCTTTGAAAATTTTAAGCCTTTGTTTCGACATTAAAGAAAAGTTTTTATCTTGCATAGCTTCACCAAAAGTTAAATTCTTGGAAGTGAGTTCTAACAAATCTTTGCCGAAAGTATCTTTACTTAAAGCATTAAGATAAATAATAGCTTTGATTTTTTCTTTGATAGCTTGATATTCTTTAGTTTCTTCAAACTCGAAATCATCTTTGATAATTGATCCATGATATTCATTAACCCACACCACAAAAGAGCAATTAAAAGCTTGTGTGAGTTGTGTTAATCCCAAAATGGTATCATCTCTTGCTTGTCCGCCTACGATAGGGACATGCATAAAAACTTCTAAACTATTGCTTGTTAAAAAGTCTAAAACTTCATTTTCTTTAAGATAATCGATTAAAGGTATAAAAGTAGTTGCACCGCTATCAATAATATAGTTTTTAGCCTTTTTTTCAAAAGCTAATTCTACAATTTTATCAAAGGCACGGACATCAAATTTTCCTTCATCATCAATAAGTTGTAAGAATTTAGCTTTTAAAGCTTTTACATTGAGTAAAGTTGTATTGTTAGGATCTGTATCAATAGCGACGATACTTTCTCCTTTATCTAAAAAATATTGACATAGCAAAGAGCTTATAAAACTTTTACCTATACCACCTTTGCCATTTAAAACAAAATGTATTTTTGCCATTTTTATTCCTTTTGTATCATAAAATATCGCTGATTTGTTTATCCAGCATTACTTTTGACCTTGCAGAGAATGCGGGATCTTTAAAGTATAAAATTTGTTTTCCATAAATAGGTGCTTGACCTGCTATAAAAATTAACATATCACCAGGAGCGATTATCTTATCATCTTTATCTTTTTTAGCTGAAGGCAATCGCATACACTCATCAGCTGTAATTAAAGGGCGTTGCACTTCTTGTATAGTTTCACTAACATTGCCAAGCATTACTGCAGTTCTTTTTCCAGAACTTGTAAGAGATTTTTTAATAATAGTTGTAATTCCGCCCATTTCAGATAAGAGTTTTGCAGTTTCGATTTTATTTGGTGCAAAGGCTATTCTTATGTGACAGTTTGAAATAATTGTTTCTTTTTCACCATAAATAGAATAAAGTTGTTGAATATCTTGAATAGATCCGTAAAACTTCATTCCATATCCTGCCATATAAGCAAGATTTTCTTCAAGCACTCCTAATTTTCCAAACATAGTTAGCTCATCAGCTAACACTAACATTTTATGTTTGTATCTTTTGACATTTTCCCCATTTTTGAAACTTAAAGAATCATCAGTTAAAGTTCTAAAGATTTGATTAATGAGTAAATTAAAAAAAGGACGCAGTCTATCTTTTTGTCCTGGTGGAATGATCAAATAAAGACTAACAGGGTTATCATGATTCATTAAATCTTTGATTTTAAAATCGCTTTTTGCTGTATTCTTTGCTAAGATAGGATCAATATAAAGATTTAAAGTTTCCGAAGCTGTTCCTATTACACCGCTTAATTCTTGAGTGGCTTTATTTTTCATTGATCTTGATATGCTTTGTATAATTTCTTGGGTGTTTTTATCCATCGTGGAAATATCGCATTCAACCATTTCTTCTAATAGCTCATCGATACTTTGATTTGGATCATTGATGAATTTATAAATATCAGTTAGATTTGGGGTATTTTCACCTCGATATTTTTTTAAATGCAAAGCATAAAGTATAATTGAAACTAAGAAATTTGCTGCTTCACTTTTAAAATAAGATGTGCTACCTTGAGTAGGATTAGTAGGGGGAGTTTCGCCTTTGAAAATGAGATTAATTGCAATATTTTGAGTGTCTTTAATCTCGTGCATTGTTTCTAATCTTATTTCTTCTAAAATATTAAATTTTACGGCACTATCATCTAAACAAGTAGGATCTAATTTTAATACTTTATTTTTGGCGTATTTTTGTCTCCAACCCGCAGTTAAAGCCCATAACTCACCTTTTATATCAAAAATAAGTGCAGATTCTTCCCAAGATAAAAGTGTAGGTAAAAGTAAGCTTACACCTTTACCACTTCTTGTAGGTGCAAAAAGCATTACATGTTCAGGACCATCGTGTCTTAAATAATGAAGTGTTTTTTTGTGCTCAAAACCACCGATATACACACCTTTATCTTTATCAAATACGCCACTTTCTTTGACTTCTTCTAAAGTAGCCCAATGTGCCGATCCATGAAGATTTTCTATTGCTTTTGCTTTACGCAAAAAGGCAAGTTTCACCAAAATAAAAACAATAAAACAAAATGCAACACCTGCAAACATTAACATAAAAAATTTTTTGAAAAAATCAGGATAAAAAGAATAATAAGCATAACTCCAAGAAATCCACTTAAAAGGATTATAAAATCCATAAAGTGAAGTTTCACCTAAGCTAGGGGAGTAATTAAACGATTTTGCTAAATATTGCGTTGCAATTTGGCTAATAATAGTAAATGTTAGGAAAATTCCAATAAGCCCTAACATATAAACTAAAGCTTGATTAGTTTGTTTTTTCATAAAGAAATCCCTATATCTTTTTTAGTTGAAATTTCTTTATTAATGCCTTTATTCTTATCCAGTGCTTTAGTAGTAGCTTTTTCAGCCATTAGTTGCTTTGCAATTTGTTCTTTTAATTGTTTTTTAATTTCTTCTAATCCCCTGCTTTTCATTAAATCATTAAAATCGCTTAAGCCTTTTTGTGATTCTTCATTTGTAAAATTTGGTAATACAACTTTTATTTCGGGATATTTTTTTTGTATGCCTAAAGCTGTTTCCTTGCCTACATTCTTATTGCCGTTTAATTCTTTTTTTATATCATTATCCCCTGCAATAATAATATTCATTTTAGGATATTTTTCTTTTATACTTGTTACGATAATTTCTAAATTCCCAGCATCTACTCCCATTATAGTAGGGGATTTTGTAGCTTCATAAACACTAGCGCTTGTTGCAAATCCTTCGCAAATATAAACTTCATTGACATTATCTAAATTTTTTGCACCAAGTAAGAAAAAATTGCCTTGCTTTTTTGCAGGGTATTCTATGCCTTGCTCTTTTTCTTCTGCTGTGCGTGTAGCTCCTATCATTTTATCACCATTAGCGAAAATCCTTTGTGTAGCCCAATATTTGCCTTCAATATCTCTTAAAGGAATTAATAAATTACCGTTTTTATCTTGCTTAAGATAGAAATTTTTATCAAATCCTTTTTCTTTTAAATAAGGGTGTTCTGAATTAGCCCACCTTGCGTTATTGTATTCTTCTTCAAGTTTTGAAGCTGTTTTTTCATAAGCTTGTGCAAGTTCTTTTTCTCTTGCTTCTTTCATTGCTTTATTATGTTCTATTGCATTTTTAAAGTTTATTTCTTGATTTTTAGTATTTTCAAAAGAATTAGCACTTTTCCAATTTTCTTTAATACCAGTTTTGTAATTTTGCACAAATCCCGCAGGGTGTCCGTTTAAAAATCCTACATAAGCTCCGCTTTTTTCTCTTCCTTTATCTCCTATAACACTAACTCGATGAAGTTTGCCGTCCATTATAGGTTGTCCTTCAATGTTGAGTTCATATTTTTCTAAAAAAGCTTTAAATTCATCATGCGTATTGCTATAGTTTGGTGTTAATGATGATTGATTTAACCATTGATTGAAATTTTTTAGATCTGTTCCCTTAGGAGCATACCACATTTTAGCTTCCTTATCCCATTTTGCACCTGCTTTTTTAGCACTTTCTTTCTCTTCAAATGGAACATATAGGTAAGTTTTTTTAGTTACCAAGTTTAACTCCTTATCTTGTGTAAGCTCTTGTTTCTGTGTATTTGAGTTTTCAAGCTCTATTTTTTGTTTTTGCTCCAAAGAAAGACTTTCAATAAAATTAACAATCTTTGTAGCGTCGGAGGTAGCTTTAAAAATTTCATTCGGTTTATCTTCTAAAATTTGCACCCAACTATCAATATATGATAAATGTTGTCCTGGATCATAATCTAAACCAATTTTACCATTAAATAGAAAACTTGCAATTTCGGCTCTTAATTCTTCTTTGGCATATTCTTTAGAACCAAAAGGATTGTTTAAATCTCTATCTAATCTACTTGAATGACCGCTCCAATGTCCTAATTCATGTAAAGCAGTTGCGTAATAAGCACTTTCATTTAAAAAATTTTCTTTTGGTGGCAGTGTAATAGTATCATTTGTAGCATTATAAAAAGCTCTATTTCCTTGATGATGAATAATCGCTTTTGAATCGTCTAAAATTTTTTGTGCCTCTTTAATTATTTGAAAATTATCAATTTCTTGTTTTGGTTCTAGTTTTGGCATATTTTCGATTTGTTCAGCGTTAAAAACATAAGCGAAAAATACTTTAGGATTTTCTAATTTTATTTCGATTTGTTCTACTTCTCCTTTTTCATTTGTGATAACATTGCCTTCTTCATCTAATTTATCAACTATTTCGCTAAATTGCCAATATTGAATTAAAGTAGATTTTTCACCCTTTTTAACTTGTGCATTAATACTTTGTGCTTGTTTATAAGTAAGCCATCTAGGATCACTATAATTTTGTAGCATTAGATTAATACTATTTATGCCATTATAAGGCTTATTTGTAATAGGATTATAAGGCATGTTATTAGCTAAATCGATACCTTTCCAAGGTTTAATCCATGGTGCAGTTCCATTTTTTAAACTTTCTATAATTTTATCAGCTGTTTCTTGGATAAAGTCTTTGTTTTTCATAGAGTTATCCTTGATCTTCTATGCCTTCTTTGGCATCTTCTTCACTTAAAGCATTTTCTTCAAATGCACCTAATTCTTCAGCAGTTAGCGGATCAATTTCATAGCTGAAATTTGGTATTGTTTCTAATTCTTTAAAATCCTTCATAATTTTCTCCTTCTTCAATATTAGGTATTGTTTGTTTTTCTTTTTTTGGTGTTCTAAAATCTATCTCTTTTGCTTTTATTCGGTGTTTTGAGTAAATTTTTCCTTCATGCTCCCAAGTGTCTTGAGTTAGTTCTCCAACCACATCAACTGAAATGCCTTTTTTTAAATATGGGTGCATGGCATTAGCAAAAGAACCAAAAAGAGATACTTCGATATAAGTTGAATTCTCTATCTCTTTATATTTTCTATTATTTGCTAAAGTAAAAGTGCATATTATGCTACCTTGATTACTGTGTCTTAATTCAGCGTCAGCTGTTAATCTTCCGCCTATTGTAATATTATTAATCATTATCTTGTTCCTCATCTTCTAAGTTATCAAATAAGCTTGGCTCATTATCATCAAATTGTGTAGGTTTATTCTCTTCCAAATTTTCATTTTCCATTTTTACTCCTTTTTTTGTGTTTGTAAATTGAAAAGATTATAAGCAATCTTAATTCTCGTATCCGATTTTCTTGCTTTTTCTTCTAAATTATCTATGGTTTTTGCTGTTGAATCGTATTTAGCTACATAGCCATTAGAAAATCCTTTTTTTAAATCCCCAGTATTATAAATACTTAATGCTTGATTGATACGCTCCTCCTTTGCTAGATTTTCATTTGTCATCTCATACGCCAAATAAAAAATATCACTACCCGCTTTAATATTTTTACATGGATCTAAAAGATCATCAATGCTATAATTTTTAAATGTAGGAGTTTTAAGATTATTTGAATTAAATTGCATTAAGCCAATATCAACGCTATAACCTTTGTTGATAAAACTTTGCGTTAGTGTTTTTGCTTCATCTTTTGTTTTTGGAATGAAAGATCCTATTTTATTAATATTAATTGCAAATTGTTGATTATTGCTTTCTATTTGAATAATTTTTTGTATGATTTGTGTTTCTACATTTGGATTTTTGCATTGTTCAATTAAAGCAATATCAATCATTGTTTAAATCCTTTGATAAATTTTTATAAAGTTCAATATTATTTTTATAATTTTGAATGCCTTTTTTATTGTAAAAATAAGCAATCATTAAAATTATTTCTAAAATACTTATAACAATCCAAGCAGGAATTAACATTGACAAATTGTTCCAATTAATATAAGTAAAAAACACCAAAATAAAAATACAAAATAAATTACCAAAAATAATAATTCTACGCTCTTTTAACAATTTATCCATTATCTAAGCTCCAAAGGTTCTAAAATAATATCTTTAGTTACAAAGATATTAAATTTATATCCAGGACGAATTTTTAAAGTAGGGCTAACATTCATATTTTTTCTTATCATCTCACTTGCAACTTGTCCCATTTGTTGAATTGCTTGGGAAATAGCCTTATCCGAAGCGGTTTCTTTTTCTCCGTTTGTGCTAGAATTATCAGATAATGCAATTCCTGCAGTTATTGAAGAAAGTAAAAATGCAGAACCAAAAATTCTAAAATAATGATTATCTACTTCATCTTCAAATCCTGTATATCCATCTTGTGAAGTTCCTTGCATACTATCGATATTTAATGTATCTCCATTTGGAAAAATAAGCTTATTCCAAGCTACTAAAAGCCTTGATTGTCCATAAATGATATTGCTTGAATAAGCTCCTACAACTTTAGTGCCTTGTGGGATTAAAAGATATTTACCTGTTGAAGTATCATAAACATTTTGTGTTACTTGTGCCAATATTTGACCTGGTAAATCGGAATTAACTCCTGTGATTAAAACAGCGGGAATGTTCCACCCTGCTTTAATTTCATAAGGACTTAATGGTTTTTGTTTCGAGTTTTTTAAATACCCATTGTCATTTTTTTGTGATAAAAATTGCTGACCTTGTGCATCTTTATTTGCATTGGTATCTAATCCACCTAATCCTGCACTTGTATTGACTTGATCATTTGGAATATTAGGGTAATCGGTTTGAGAAGGGGTAAAATGATTACCTATTGTTGGTTTTTCTTGAATTTCACTTTTAATCCCTAAAGAAGTTTGGCTGATTAAAGCTTTAAGTTGCATATCTTTTTTTAATCTTAATTCTCTTTCATCTATTTCATTGTTTTGCATAAGAATAGGTGTTTGTATAGGTTGAGGCTTGATTTCTTGCTGAACTTGTTGAGTGATAGGGATAGTATTATTAACAGGCTGTAAGGTTGAGTTTTGTTCTTTTATTTGTTTAGTTTGTGATAATTCATCAACATAAGAAGCAATATTTTCAATTTTACTTGTGCTTTGTGTTTCTTCTTTTGGTGCAGTTTGTGTAGCTTGCTTTTCTAAATTTTGTTTTCTTGATAAAGCTACATAAAATACGCTAAATAATACGATTACAGCAATAGTAAATAATATTATAATAGGGACTTTAGAAAGTCTTTTATTATTTTTTGGTAAAAATTTATTTGGTGAAGTATTAATTTCAAGCATAATTCAACCTTTAATTTTGCGGAGTAAAATTAAAACTTGTCATATTTATTTTTACAAGCTTGTTTTCAATGATTTTATAAATCACATTGATTTTACTTTCATTGATATTAAATATTGCAATTACATTTTCATTATCAATTTGCGAAATCTGATAGCTTAGAAAGGTTAAATTTTTTCTCGAATGATCGTTGCTAATTGCATAACCTTTATTTCTTAATGTATTTACAAAATAATCCGAAAATGCTTTATTGTCATTTATGTCACTGAAATAAAATGTAGTTTTGTTAGGCAAATAATACGAAATGATAAATTGCGAAAAATCATCAGCGATTTTGTCGTAATTTATTTTTGTTTCTTTAACCGAAAAGCTAGAAGTAAAATATTCTGAATTGACTTTTGCACATGAAGTTATAAATAAAGCGATTAACGCCAAAAATAAAATTCTCATTTATTATCCTTTTTATTTTTATTTTGAAGTGATAAATCGTAAAGCACGTTATTGACTATATCTTGATTGGCTTTGTTAGAATGCTTTGTGATTGTAATTTTTTCTTGTTTTGAGCCTACATTTGAAAGTAAAATTGCTTTATTAAAAAGTCTATCTACAATAAATGTATCATATTTTAAGCGATAATTTACAATTTGTTTTTCATTACTAGAATCTAAAATCATAAGTGCGGGTGCTTCATAGAATTTTAAATTTTTTGGCATTTGAATATAAGTTTTTATGCCGTCATTGTAAATTCTTAAAGGTTTAAAAGGTGCATTACCTTCAATACTATAACCAAAGTCTAAATTTTCAATATTGCTTGGAATTTCATCATCTTTTGTTTTATAGAAATTTTTAGCTTCAGATTTTGCTTTCATTTGGTTTTTATAATCTTCTAGTGTATGAATGATTTGATTTGTATAATTGAATGAAACTGCAGGCATAAATTTCTTAGCTTCAGATATTAAATTTAAGCGATAAACTCGTTTATTTGTCATTATGTTCATGGTTGTTTGTAGGTTTTTATCCGTAGGTTTAACGATAATATGAGAAACTAAATAAGGTTCTTCCCCGCTAATACTTAAAGATATAGCCCATCTTATACTATCGCCTATTTGAACATCTTTAATCACTTCTCCAGGTTCTAAAGAAATATCAGTAAGTCTTAAAGGTGCAGTTACAATGCTTGGCATAGCTTCGCCATAAAGAAAAATTACTTCTCCATTATTTCCTTGTATAGTAGTGGTTTTTGAATTTATCCATTTTTGAGCTATTGCTAAATCTTTTTTTTCTTTTGGTGTGAGATTTGCAAAATCTCTTTCATTTAGATTGTTAGCATATGCACTACTACCAATAAATAAAAGTAAAGACGCAATTAAAGAAAGTTTTTTGAGTTTTTGAATATAATTTTTTGGGGTGTTTGCCACAAGGTCATCACCCTTGTGGCGAAAATCTAAGCCCCTAAAGGAGCTAAGATGAATGCCATAAAATTCATCATAGTTGTAATTATACTCCTTTGTATAATTATAGTCAAGGCTTTTTAGTCTTGCCCCACTTGTTGGGGTGTGGTGGATTTCCCTTGTGGCTGTATTTGTATTAAAAATAAACTTTTTCATATTTAACTCCTTATAAAATTTTTGCAAAATTAAGATCTGTAATAAAAATCCCTAAAGGATTTTTTAAAATTTGTTCTTCAGTTGTAGGAACGATTTGTTTGATTTGGAATAATCCTCTATAAGTTTCCTTAGAAAGAATATCTTCATTTAAATTTGTAGTTGTTTCTTCCCATTCAACTTGCCAAGTATCAATATTTTGAGGGACAATATTTTTAATTTTAACTCGCACATTTTCTTTAGTTGCTCGTTCAAAAGGATTATTTTTACGATATTCTTCATTTAAAAAATTAAATGCTTTAGATTTTGGTTCTACATATGTGTAAGCATCAAATATAAATTTTCTTTGAGTTTGTGGATTCCCCCAAACAGAACGCCAAGAATAAATGAAAGTATTTAGACTATACTTTATGACATTTGGATTCTTTAAATCAATATTTTGAACCATGCCTACTTTAGCTGTATTTCCTAGTTTATCAACTTCTACAATATAAGGTATAAGTTTGTTTTGAGAGCCGATATAGCCTATAAAGAGAACACATACGAAGCACATAGCTAAGCTGATCATCGCTACAATTTGCCAGTTTTTAGCACGAGTGATATAATCGCCGTATCTTTCTAGCCATTCGGTTTTTGCATTAAGATAAGGATTGCTTGAAGTGTCAAACTCATTCTTTTCTATCTTTTGCTTTTGCCTAAAAATATTCATTATTTTTTACTCCTTTTTGTGATATAATTAATTTAATCCATTTGGTAGATGGACTAAAAGTTTCACAACCTGTTTATAATGTGTTTCGCTCAATTCTTTCAATAGGAATTGAGCTTTTTTTTGGCTATTTGGTTGGGTGTGTGGGTGGAAACCAAATAAGTAGGAGTCCATAATGGAACTTTTGCAAGAACTTACCACCCTTGCATTGGTTTTATTATTACATAGCATTAGGATTTACTCCTGATTGATAACTTTCTTCTTTTGGTGTTCCAGATGATATACCGCCTTCACTTGCTTTTCCTTGTATATCTTTAAGTTTTTCTTGTAAGCGATTAGCCATTTGATGAGGCATTCTGCCTTTTGTAAGATTATCTCTTAAATGCTCTCCTCCAGAAGTTGCTAAATGTTTTGCTACGCCTTTAACTAGATCCATTCCACCTTTACCACCTTCTGCTAAATGTAACTCTTTAGCTGCGTTCATGGCACGAGTAACACCGACAGCTCCTACAGCTGCACCCGTAGCAGCCCCTGCTGCCATGGTGGCAACAGCCCTAAAACCTGCAGCAGCCCCTGCACTTTCTCCAATACTACCATTAAATACAGCTTCTATAATACCAGGAATCATTTTTGTAATCATGCAGAAGATGAGAGAGGTAACAAGAACAGCTAATGTAATTTCATATGATATTTCTTGATCCATTTCATTATATGTTTTTTCTATTATTGTAATACATAATCCCATCAAACCTTGTATCATAAAAAGTTCTATTCCAACTTTAATGGCTGTTGTTATAGGATTTAAGCCTATTTGTTTAAAATGGTTTAAACCACCTAACGCCAAAGCAAAATATATAATTACATTCATTAAGAAAAATTTGAGATATACGATAAGCAAATCAATCGCCATAAGCACAAAAGCTATTAAAATAATAATTCCAGAAATAACTTTAAAAAAACTTTCTCCAGGGCTTGTTACACTCATAGATTTTAAAATTATCATAACAATTTTAAAAGCATTTTGAATAATATTACTTGGATAAATATCAAGTCCATTATTTACATTTGTAGCCAATTGCGAAAAGCTATTAAAAATGATTTGAAGCCAGTAATCTACATTAAATAAGAATATGAATATTCCAATATAGATGATTTTTTTAATAAGGGTAGCTAAAAACTCCCCAAATTCAAAACCGCTTAAAGCTTTTAAACCAAAAGTCCAAACCAAATCAATAACGACTAAAGTAAAAAATACCCATAAACAAGCGGTTTTAATAAGAGGAGTCCATGATAAAAGCCCGTTGCGTAATATATTTAGGACACCTTCTGCAGTTTCAGCTCCAAAAGCTAAATTTGGAATTAAAAAACAAAAAATTAAAATTAATCTTAATTTATTTCCATTTAAGGGCGTCTGTTTGATAGTTTTGATTTTTGCCAATTCCATAAGGAACGCGA
>NZ_MJYA01000003.1:0-100838 GCF_001763075.1 Campylobacter sp. BCW_4321
TTTTTACTCTTACATAAATTCTGCCAATTTGAAACACTTTTGATTTCAAGACATTGTTTTAAACTTTCTTTTTCAGCTTGTATATTTTGCATTCTTTCATAAGTTAAAGCTTGGATATATAAAGCTCTTGCTCTATCTTCATCTGAAAGTTTTAATTTAAGCAAATCTGCTAAAACAGCTAAACTTTCTTCATTTTTATTGATTTTAGCCAAAGCATCAAGATACATAAATTCTAAATTAGGACTAAAAAGATTTATACCTTTAAAATTTTGATAGTCAATGGCCTTAGGTGCGTAAGTTAAAATAGTTGTTTGCATATTATGATCATTAGCATAAGAAAGTAAAGCATCATAAGCTTCTACCATACTAAAATTCATTGGAAAACTTTCTAAAATTTGCAAAATTTTAATGGCTTGATTGTAGTCATTTAAACGCAACAAAGACAAAAATTGCAAATAATAAGCCTTAAAATTCTCATCATCGCTTTTTAAAATTCTAGAATTAGCTATATCTTTAGAAATTTTAATCACCTGAGGATATTGTTTATTATCAAAAAGAATAGATGCTTTTTGAAGACCATAAAATATAGAATCTTCGCTATAATTTTTATCTATATAATCAAGTGCTTGTTCAACATTAGAAGTTCTGATAAGACAAGCTAACATTTGTTTTTTATTCTCAATTTTCTGACCTATATCATAAGCGCTAAAACGCATAAAAATATTTGCAGCATTGATACAATTATCAGCTTTTATCGCATTTTTTAAATCATTAACAGCTGCTTTCTCTAAAAATTGAATAGCATTTGGAATTTTTTTACTTTCTATAAGATCTTTATAAGCTAAAATCGCACTAAAATTTCCCTCTTTATAATAAAGTGCAACATCTTCATCTAAAGCTTTATTTGCAATATTCTCATCTTTATTTGCATATTGCTTCATTAAATCTGTATAACGCTGATGCAAAAAGCTTGCATTATTATCACCTAAAGCAAAGAATACCTCATCACTTGCTTTTTTGATTTCATCTAAATACCTACCATCTAAATAATCATCCATATACAAATCAAGGTATTTTTTAGCATCACTAGATCTATTAGTATGTGATAAAACTAAGGCTAAATCTTTTAAAGTTTCTTCATAACTTGGATCAAGTTTGGACATTTTAGCAAAGGCGTCTTCATAAATACTTGCACTTATATCAAATTGTCCTTTTTGATTAAATAATTTAGCAAGTTCTAAAGATCTTGGAATATCTTTTCCAAAATATTCAGGATTGGCTTTTAAAATAGTGTTAATATACTCTATAGCTTTATTTACTTGCCCATTTGAAAGCAAATTCTTTGCCAAACTCATAGCTGCTCTTGCAGCTAAATCTAAATTTTTTGTATTAAAATAAGTATTTTCATAAATATTTACAGCTTTTTCTTTTTCATTTAAATTATAAATATAGTCTGCATAATCAAGTTTTGATAACTGAGTAAAATAATTATTAGGTTGTTCATTATCCAAAATCGACATTGTATATTCTACATCAGCACGCTGGGCTAAAGCGATATAAGTTCTTAACATTATATGTAAAACTTCTGAAAAATTTTTATCACTTGTAAAAGTACGCGTCCAATTTTTAGCATCATCAATCATCTTTTCTAAAATTTGTTGATCACGCATGCTTGGATCTTGGGTGTAAAGTTTATTTTGAGCTCTTAATTTATATAGTATAAATTCACTAATAAAAATACTACCACGATATCTATTGATAGCATTTTGCGCATCAATAGCAACCTGACTATAATTAGCCTTATCGTATTCTTTTTTGATGCGTAAATAAGTATTGATATCTGCACTTTGAGGGATGACAACAGGATCAGAATTTAAATCCAAAGCTCCAACATAAGGCAAGCTCTCGTGTGGAAAATTGATATTAAAATCAAGTCCATCATAGTCTTTAATAGGTGCTAGCTCTGGTGCAAAAATAAAAGTAAAAGCTTTACTTTTATACGAGCTTGATGAACTAAGTTCTTTATCTATATAAATATTTTGAGAAGTGTCAAACATTCTTGCTTGTATTTTTGGCAAAATGATCATTTTAATTTTTTGAGCTTCTTGTATAAATTTTAAATCAAAAGCAGAAAAACTCTGATCTTTTAATTTATTATCAACCATACCTGCAATATCACATTCAAAATGAACTTTTGATTCGGTAATAAATTTTTGACATGTAAATTCTAAATCATTACTCGCATGTAAAACTGCAAAAGCTTGATTATTTTCGCGACCCGTGTTTAAAACAAGCTCAAAAGCAAAAGCATTTAAAAAACTTAATAAAATTAAAAATAATATTCTCATAAAATAATTATAGCAAAACTCTTATAACATTAACAATATAGCAAAAGTGCTTATACAAACACAAAAAGCTAAAATAAAATTTTGTATAAAACTAAACTTAATATTATGAACCCTATCATTTTTCATAAATAAAGCATGAATTAAAATCTTTAAATACGCATAAAGCATAATAACAGAAGATAAAGCCACAAAAAGTGCCAAATACCAATATCCATTTAAAATTGCTGTATTTAAAATCATAAATTTACCCCAAAATACTCCAAAAGGCGGGACACCTGCTAAAGAAAGCACACTAATGCTCAAACAAAAAGCAATTAAAGGTTTTTTAACCAAAAGTCCATTTAAACTCTCATAAGAATTATTCTCATAATTGCTTAAAATCATAAATACAGCATAATTTGCAAAAGCAAATAAAGTCCAATATCCAAAAATAGCAAGCAAAATTCCATCAAAATTTTGTTCTTTTAATAAAGGAATACAAGCCACCAAAACCAAAGAAGAATGCACTACAGAACTATAAGCAAACATTTTTTTGATATTGTTTTGACTTAGAGCCGCAAAAGCACCTATAAGCATAGAAAAAATCGCTAGAACTATTATGATATATTCAAAACCTGTATTATTTAAAAAATCAAACAAACGAATAACCACACCCAACATGGCAACTTTTGGCACAACTGAAATAAAAGCAACCAAATTTGTATGTGCTGCATAATACACATCTTTAAGCCAAAAATGAAAAGGTGCCAAAGAAAGCTTGATTGCACAAAGAACAAAAATCATCACTCCAGCACCCAAAAGCATGGGATCTTTTTGAAACTCATTTTTTAACGCTAAATTAGCAGATAAATCTAAAGTTCCTGTTTTTAAATAAATAAAAGCTACAGCCATAACAAAAAACCCAGCTCCTACAGCCGCTACACTAAAGTATTTTATCGCACTTGAAATAGCATTATCACTTCCACGCATTGCTATTAAAGTATAAAGTGCTAAAGAAGAACTTTCAAGTCCTATAAAAATAAGTACTAAATTTGAGCTTGAAACCATCAAAAGCAAAGATGCAATCACAAATAAAAATAAAGCATAAAATTCACCCTGATTTTCTTCTTTTTGCATTAAAAGATATAAAAATGAAAAACACAAAATCACCAAAGAAGCATAAAATGAAACAATATCATTATTTAAAGTAGCCAAAAAAGCTTTTGCTTCTAAACCTTGAGCATTTGCATTATTTAAAATCAAAAAAGCACTTACAATTAAAGATAAAGAACTTATGCCAATATAAAACGATCGATGAAATTTCCAAAAACCAGAGCAAAGCAAAAGAACTATTGCAGTTGTAATTAAAAATAAAAATGGATAAGATAAGCTTATATTTAAAAGTTCTAAATTTAAAAAATTATTTAACATTTGCCTCTCCTATTTTAGATAAAAAATCTAAAGTATTTTGCTCCACAGCTCTAATATTCATTGTTTTTATAAGATTATCCACATCTTTTTGTATCGGCTTTAAAAGTATATTTGGCATAAGCCCTAGTCCAAAAATCATTACTACAATACACACAAGCGCTACTATTTCTCTAAAGCGTAAAGAAAAACTCTCTATAAAGCTTTGTTTTTGCATGAAAAATATTTTTCTAAATACTGCAAACATATAAATCGCTCCTAAAATAATCACCAAACCTGCCAATAAAGCGTAAAATAAATTAATCTTTGCTATACCTAAAAGAATTAAAAACTCTCCCACAAAAGAAACAGTTAAAGGCAAAGAAACACTCGCAAGTAAAATTAGCATAAAGAAAATTGAAAATAAAGGTGCTTTTTTAGCCAAAGAATGGTAAAAAGAAATATCATAAGTATGATATCTTTGGTGTAAAAGTTCAACCATTAAAAATAAAGCTCCCGTTACAATACCGTGTGCAAACATATAAAAAACCGCACCACTAATACCCAAAGCATTTAAAGAAAAAATTCCCAAAATCATCACACCAAGATGTGAAATAGAACTATAAGCGATCAATTCTTTAATATTTTCTGCTCTATAAGCAATTAAAGCATTATAAACGATACTCACTATGCATAAAGCTACAATTAAAGGCATAAAATACACACTCGCATCTGGAAAAAGTGGTAAACAAAAAAGTAAAAATCCAAAAGGAGCCATTTTAAAAACTACAAGCATTACAGAAACAAGCACAGGCGAATTTGCATAAACCTTAGGTGCCCAAGTATGAAGTGGAAATAAAGGAGCTTTGATAGCAAAAGCGATAAAAAATGCTCCAAAAAGTAAAAGTTGCTCTGTGAAATTTACTGCCGAGGCATTATTTTTCCAAATTTCTAAGTCAAAAGTGAAGATGTTTAAAAGTTGATAATTTAAATAAGCTTGATAAATCAATGCCACAAGCATTAAAATTGAACCCACAAAAGCATAGATAAAAAATTTCACCCCTGCTCTAAAATCTTTACTATAAACTCCCATAATATAAAGCAAAGGCAAAAGAGAAAATTCCCAAAAAACATAAAATAACAAACCATCTTTTGCGCTAAAAAGTCCCATAATGGAAAATTCTAAAAAGAATATACAAGATACAAGTGCTTTTTGTTCCAGCTTTAAAAATAAAAAGCTTAAAAATATCATCAAAGAACTTAAAAGCATCAACACAAGTGCAATACTGTCTACTCCTACATGAAAGCTAAAAAATTTCAAAATTTTAAAAGAGAGATTATAATCAAAGCTTGCCCCTTGTAAAAAATCCGCAAAAATATCCAAATTTAAAGCCAAAATTATAAAACTTACAACAACGCTAAAAACCTTAACGCCTCCGCGATTTAAAAGCAAAACCACAAAAGCAGAAATTAAAGGAAAAAATATCAAATAATTTAGCATTTTACACCATCCATACCAAAATCAACAAAATCACAAAAGCTGCCACCAAAAATCTAAGCATTAAGTTTAAGCTGTTTGGCATAATCATTTTTTGTGAAATAATTTGAGAATACAAAGCAATTTTTTCAACTATTCTATCAAAAATATAAAGATCACAATGCTTTAAAATCGCACATAAACTTTCATATTTTGAAACAATAAATTGATGATAGAATTTAGGAATAAAATAATCATTACTTAAAAGTTTGTGAATTTTATTTTCTTCAATACTTTCTTTAAACCAAGAATTTTTATAAGCAAAAATAGCCAAAATTACACCCAAAATAGCTGCTACACTCGCACAAATCATTACAATTTGATTTTGTGCATCAATAAAAACTAATTTTGTGCTTAAATATTCAAAAAAACTATGTTCAAAAAATCCTGCAATAATAGCTAAAACCATCAAAGGACTCATAGCTAAAAGTGCGATTTTACTTGCTTCATGTGGATGTTCATCATGTCTTGCAGGGGTAAAAAATACCAACATTAAAAGTCTAAAGCTATAAAATGCTGTTAAAAAAGCTGCGATTAAAAGCACCAAAAAAATACCATGGTGAAAAGAAATGAAAGAATATCCTAAAATCAAATCTTTAGAGAAAAATCCTGCAAAAGGATAAATTCCTGCTAAAGCTAAAGATCCTATACACATCAAAATAGCTGTAAATTTTAAAGGTTTAAAAAGTCCACCCATTTTTTTAATGTCTAATTTATCATTCATAGCATGCATTACATTTCCAGCACCTAAAAAAAGTAAAGATTTAAAAAAAGCATGTGTAGCTAAGTGAAATAAAGCTATACCATAAGCCCCAAGTCCTGCAGCTACAAACATATATCCAAGTTGCGATAAGGTAGAATAAGCAATAATGCGTTTTAAATCCCTAGCCACCAAAGCCATAGAGGCTGCAAAAATCGCTACAAAAGCTCCAAGTAAGGCAATAATATAAGAAACCTCAGGAACTAAATCATAAAGCGTGCTCGCACGAATTACCAAATAAACCCCCGCTGTTACCATGGTTGCTGCATGGATTAATGCAGAAACAGGAGTTGGCCCTGCCATAGCATCAGCAAGCCAAGTGTGAAAAGGAAATTGTGCAGATTTTCCCATAGCCCCTATAAATAAACAAGTTGCGATTAGGATCAAAGCGTTGCGATCTAGGCTTTGTGCCATGGAAAAAACTTCATCATATTTTAAAGTTCCTGCTTGTAAATAAAGCCAAAAAATTCCTAAAAGCATACCCAAATCCGCAATACGATTCATAATAAAGGCTTCATTAGCCGCAAAAGAATAAGTATCATTTTTATACCAAAAACCTATAAGCAACCAAGAGCAAAGCCCAACGCCTTCCCAACCTACAAAAAGTCCTAAGAAATTATCGCTCATAACTAAAAAAAGCATAGAAAAGACAAAAAGTCCTAAATAAGCAAAAAATTTATTAAAACCTTCATCATGAGCCATATAAAAAATACTATAAAAATGCACACAAGTAGCTACAATACCTACAACACTCATCATAGTAAGCGAAATGGCATCTATATCAAAGCCAAAATTTACTCCAGCAAACCATTCAAACAAACTCACATTAAAAGCTTCATTGCAAAAAAGCAAATACAAAGAACAAAAAGCACTCAAAGCTATTAGAAGTGAGCAAATTATCCCTACAAATTGTTTTTTCTCACTCAAAGCAAAACAACTTGCAAACAAAAAAGCTATAAAAGGACTAAAAAGAGAAATCAAAGCCAAATTTTGCATACTAAGCCTCCACTTCTTTTAAGCTTTTTAATTCCAAAGTGCCTTTTCTTCTATACCAAAGCACACACAAAGCTACACCAACAGCTACTTCACAAGCCGCTACACCCATGATAAAAAGTGCAAAAACCTGTCCATTTAAATCATTGTGCATTTTAGAAGCTGCTACCAAAGCTAAATTAGCACTATTTAATAAAATTTCACTCGAAATAAAAAGCATAATGAGATTTTGTCTTTTTAAAATCCCTACAAGCCCTATGACAAACATTAAAATAGCTATAAAAAAATACTTTTCTATCATTGTTTTTCCTTTGCCAGCTCTTTATGAGTAAGTACTATAGCACAAACTAAAGCAATCAAAAGTAAAATGGCTATGAATTCAAAAGCCAAAAGATATTTTGAAAAAATCGCTAAAGCCAGTTGTTTATTAAAATCAAACAAAGCAGGATCATTTAAAGACAAATCCGTGCTGATATTTTGGTATTTAAAACCTATAAGCATGGCCAAAAGTAAAATCGCACTTAAAACTACCAAAGTAAAAAAACTTTTTTTAGCTTTAAGTTGTTCTTTAAATTCTTTAGAAGCATCAAAAAACATCATCGCGAAACTATAAAGTCCAAGCACAGCTCCACTATAAACAATAATTTGTATCACGCCTAAAAACTCTGCATCAAGTAAAAAATAAAATCCCGATAAAAACACCATTCCACCCGCTAAAGCCGAAAGAGAATAAAGCATATTTTTACTTAAAACCGCAATGCCAAAAAAGCCTAAAACCACTACACTAAAAAATACAAAGGCTAAATTTTCTATCATTTATTTTCTCCTTGCTCTTGTGTATTTTGATTTTCTAAGGCTCTTTCAATCATCACATCGTAATAACTTGGTGTTTTTACCACCAATAAATCAGCATCTTTTCTAAGGCTTCCTGCTCCTTCAAATTCAACTTGATTTTTAAGCTTATCAATAGGAGTTAAAAAATCTTGCTTATAGCCAAAATAAGACCTTTGCTCGGCTGCATTTTCATACTCTGTCCCATGTACTATAGCAAGTTCTGGGCAAACCTCAGCGCAAAAACCACAATAAATACAACGCCCTAAATTAATACTATAATTTCCTATTTTTTTACGCCCATTTTCATCTAAAGAAGTTTCCATTCTAATACAATTGCTAATGCAAATTTTTTCGCAAAGCCCACAACCTATACATCTTTCATTTTCGCTTTCTATAAAACGCATCAAACGATGAACAGCACGGTAACGATTGTCAAGCTTTACCTTTTCAAAAGGATATTTAATCGTAGCGCTATTATTTCTCTTAAGTAATTCTCTCATCATCACAACAAGCCCTACAAAAAGCTCTAGTTTAACGCTTCTACGCAAAGCTTGTGAAATTTTCTCCCAAGTGCTAACAGGAGTTTTTCTTTTCTCATCCACTAAATAATAATTTTTCATATCAAACTCCTATAAAAGAACTGCCAAAGCAGTGATTAAAAGGTTTAAAACCGCTAAAGGGATTAAGATCAAATAGCACATTTTCATCACTTGATCTGGACGCAATTGCGGAAAAGCAGCTCTTGCCCAAAAATACCAAAAGAAAATAAAACTTGATTTTACTATCATCATAATCCAACCAGGAATAATCCAAAAGCTATTAAAACCCCCTAAAAACAAAAGAGTTACCAAAATAGCTCCAGCTATCATAGAAGCATATTCACCTATAAAAAACATACCCCATCTTAAACCCGAATACTCCGTTCCATAACCCGCTACAATTTCAGCATCATTTTCCGTCAAACAAAGCGGAGTTCTATTGGTCTCTATAAATAAAGCAATTATAAAAAGCACAAAAGCCAAGGGCTGTTTAAAAATAAGCCAAGAAAAAAATCCATCACTTTGATAATTGTTAATATCCACCAAAGAAAAAGAACCTACAAGCATTACAATAGCAATCAAAGCCAAAGCTCCTACGCTTTCATAGGAAATAATCGCTACAAGCCCTCTTGCAGCCCCTAAAATCGACCATTTATTATTACTTGCAAGTCCACCCAAAAACACCGCATAAAAGCAAAGTCCTGAAGTGCCGATGACAAAAAGCAAAGCTACATTGATATCTGCCACTATAGGCTGAATCACCCTTCCAAATAAAGTAAATTCAGGTAGCATAGGAATAGCCGCTAAAGAAACAAAAGCACAAATAGCAGAAATCAAAGGTGCTATAGCAAAAATAAATTTTTGCGAATTTGAAGGGATTATATCTTCTTTAGTAAAAAGTTTTATCATATCAGCTACAAGTTGAATAAGCCCAAAAGGCCCTACCATATCAGGCCCTATGCGTCTTTGAAAATAAGCTAAAACTTTTCTTTCAGCATAAGTTGCAAGACCTGCTAAACTCGCAAATATTGCAATGACAATAATACATTTAATCAAAGCCTCTAAAGCAAAAAAAGCAAAATCACTCATGGTTTGTTCCTAATTTTTCTAAATTCGCCACAACAAATCTTTCATCAAAAAAGCTTAGCGTGTCAAGTTTTTCATCAAAATACGGTAAGAAAGCTCCATTTTTTATATCCTTATCCACACGCACACTAAGGCTTAATTCTTTATCTTTTATTTTAAGTTTTACAAGATCTTTATCTTTTAAATTTTTCTCTTTAGCTAAATTTTCACTTACACCTAAAAAAATCACCTCATTAATCGCACTAGCACGATTTGAAAATCTACCAAATTGATAGCTAGGATTAGCACTATAAAGCAAAATTTCATCTTCTTTTGGGTTTAAATTTTCAAAATTTGGAGAGATGAATTCTTTTTTAGCAACTTGTTTAAAACATTCTAAATTAAGCTCATATCCCCTTTTACAATCGCCTGCATTGGTATAAAAATTGTCTAAATGATCAAAATCAATCGGAGAAAAACCTTTATTTATAGGGAGTCTCTTAGTATAATTTATGGTATATTCCTCATCAAAACCTAAAGCATTAGCTAAATCATTTAAAAAATATCCCTTAAATTCTAAAGCAGCGTTAGTTGGCACCACTCTTTTATCGTAATTTAAAAAAGTTCCTTCTTGCTGATTTAAACTCGCACTAGCTAAATTTGCATGCTCTTCATAAGAAAAACTAAAATCACCTTTTTCATTATAACCTAAAGTCTTGCCTTCTTGTGTGTTTTTATCCAAATCGCAAATCATGGCCACACCTAAGGTATTGGTATGCGTAGGATTTAAAAAGACTTTAAAAGGAGTGGTATTTTGGATCAAAGCAAGTAATTTAGCAAGTTTTTTCGCATTTTTATGAAAATAAAAATCACTCCCTATAACAAGAGTAAAATTTGCTTTTTTAAGCAATAAATCTTCTAATTTATCTTCATCTATGCCTAAATTTTTAGCAAAAATAGAGCGTTGCACTTCTATGATTTTTTTCACTTTCTTAGGCACGACTTTTTTTACTTCTTTTTGAATTTCATTGCCTTCTTCATCTTTTTCTATGACTTGTTCTACAACTTCTTCGTTGATACTTTCTTCTATTTCTTTATTTTCACTAACAAAAAACTCTGCTAAATGAGTTTTGATACCTTCATCTTGGCTAAATTTTTGAAGTAAAAAATATAAAATTTGCTCTTCATCGCCACTTTTATGAATGTGTGAGATAAAATTTTTAGAATATTTTGCTATACCCATATCTTCCATAGGATGAAAATAAAGCCCTGAGCCTTTATTCATCACTAAAGCATTATTGATTTTATAGCTAAGCGTTGGAGCATCATATCTTAAAAGCATTCCAGCCACAACCAAAAAATCACTTTTTGTTATATCTTGAGTATTAGCACTATAAAACTCACCAGAATTAGCGATAAATTCTTGTAAAAATTCTTTAAATTTCAAAGCTTCTTCATTGATCAAAGAAAGATTAAATTTCTTTTTTAAATTTTGTAAAATCAAAGCTTCTTCATTGGTAATAAAACTATTAAATTTAATGTTTTTAATTTCATTTTTCTCAAAAAGCTCCACAAGTTCTTTAAAGGCTTTTTCATCTTTATCCGCCTCATTTTGCGTATCAAAAGCAAATCTTGCAGCCTTATTTAAACTCGCGAAGGCAAAATCATTACTCACACGATAAATTTTTTCTTTTTGATTGCTAATGCCACTTTGCTTAATATCATAATACATCAACTCACAATCGCTTGAATGCGGATTTGAAGCAGGGATTCTTTTAAGTTCCCAAATATTTGAAGTGTATTGAAATTTCGAACCTATCAAAGCTCCTGTTGGACACACGCTTGTACATTCTCCACAAAATGAACAATCAAGCGTATCGCCATTTGCAGGGCCTATCAAACTTTTTTGAAATTTAGTCCAAATCGCATAAGCATCTTTTCCCATGCTCTCTTTAAAGCTATTATCCACACTATCTCCGCCACGAGGAACAGTCTTTAAAGCACTTTCGCCGATTTTATCCTTACAAACTGTAATGCAGCGCTCACATACTATGCAAAGTGCGGGATCGTAATTAATCATTCCCCAATGTTTATGCGGTTTATGCGTGTCTTTAATCCAATGTTTTTGAACATTTACACGGCTTTTATGAGTGAAATTTTGCAATTCACACTCGCCTGATTTATCGCAAACCCCACATTCTAAAGGATGATTGATACAATAAGCTTGCATGATCTCATTTCTTTCATCCCAAAGATTTTGCAAATCACTTTCTACAACCATACCCTCTTTTGCTTTAGTATTGCAAGAATATACCTTTTTACCATCAGCTTCAACCATACACATACGACAAGCCAAAGTAGGACTACAGCCTGAAAGATAGCAAATCGCTGGGATAAAAATATCATTTCTTCTTGCTATATTTAAAATATATTCGCCTTCTTCAAAGGCGCAATCTATACCATTAATCTTAACTGTCATTTTGCTTCCTTTATGCGAATTGGAGTAAAATCAAAACCATTGTTTTCATAATTTAAAAAAGCTATAGTGCCTTGTAAATTTTCATCTAAACAAAGCTTGGTTTTAAGACTAAAATCTTTAGCCAAAATTTCAACTTCACTTTGATCTTTGCATTTTGCAATTTGTAAAAATTGCTTTGAACAATGTAAATTTTTATCTTGTAAATTGGCTCTAAAAAGCACTAAACCATCATAATTATCAAGTTCTTTTAGGGTGTTTAATTTTGCCTTTTTAAAATCACATTCTTCTTCATCGCTATCTAAAATCTTTAATTCATATTTTGCACTTAAGAAATTCAAAAAATATTTGATATTTTCGCTATCTTTATAAGAATGGATATTTTTATCTATAATTAAATACTTAGCCTCTTTTAAAAAAGCAAGCACTTCACCTGCTTCTTCCTCTCCAAAGCAAGATTCAGCACTTAAATATCCCTCATCTAAATCGCAAAAATGCCCTTCATCGCTTAATTTACAAAGCAAGGCTAAAACAAAACTCAAACTTGCAATTTCGCATTTGTAAAATTTAGCTTTTAAGTTTTTATCTTCCAAACAAGAAATATTAATGCTATTTACACCTATTTTTTCACATAAATTTTTGTTTTTAAGGCTTGACATATCTAAAAAACAAAGAGCATTATCATAAATCATACCCTCTCCTTTTTTATAACAATAGTCCAATCCACTTGATTAAATTTCAAAGAATTTAAAAGCTCACAGCCTTGTTCTTTTACAAAAGAAAAACTTTTTTCAACAGGAGAAAAATCGCCGATTTCAAAAAGCACCACTAAAACCTCGCCTTGTTTTGCTTCTTTTATGATTTGTGCTAAATCTTCAAAAAGCTCTTTGCTTTTTCTTAAATCTACTCTTCTCATCGATCTATCTCACCTAAAACTATATTTACATTACCCATAATGGCTACAACATCAGCTAAATAAGTACCTACAAGCATTTCTTCAAAAAACGCACAATGCCAATAACTAGGCGTTCTAGCCTTTAAACGATAAGGTCTTCCTGTACCATCGCTATGGATAAAAAAGCCAAGCTCACCTTTTGGACTTTCAGTAGGCACATAAACTTCGCCTTTAGGAGGTTTTAAACCTTGAGTAATTAAAACAAAATGCTGCATTAAGGAATAATTCTGCGTTAAAATTTGTTCCTTTGAAGCACTTACATACTCAGGATGCGTAGCTAAAATTTCAGGCGGAGTATCTTTATAAAGCATGGCGCATTGTCTAAGGATTTTCAAACTTTCACGAAATTCTTGCATATAAACTTTATATCTTGCATAAGAATCCCCTTGCGTAGCATAAGGCACACCAAATTCGACTTCATTATAAAGCAAATAAGGCTCTTCTTTGCGTATATCGTATTTTATACCGCTTCCTCTTAACATCACACCCGTACAACCCCAATTTAAGGCTTGTTCTTTGGTAACCACACCTACATTTTCAGTTCTTAAACGCCAAATTCTATTATCATCTAAAAGATCTTCATAATCTTTTAAATCATTTGGAAATTTATCGCAAAATGCAAGCATTTCTTCTAAATAACCCTCAGGTAAATCAAGCATAACCCCGCCTATTCTCATAGAAGAATGCGTAAGCCTTGCACCGCAATACTTTTCTATCAAATCCAAAACATATTCACGTTCTCTAAAGCAGTATAAAAACACACTCATCGCACCAATATCAAGCGCATGAGTGGCAAGCCAAAGTAAATGTGATGCAATGCGGTTTAATTCTAAAAGTATCATGCGTATCACTGCTGCACGGCGTGGAATCTCTAAACCACAAAGCTTTTCAACCGCTGCACAATAAGCATAATTATTCGCTGAAGCGGCGATATAATCCATTCTATCAGTAGTAGGAATAAATTCTTGATAAATCATATTTTCAGCCATTTTTTCCATACCACGATGCATATAACCTATACAAGGACGCGCTTTTACAACTTGCTCTCCATCAAGTTCTAAAATAAGACGTAAATTTCCATGTGCTGAAGGGTGTTGAGGGCCTAAATTGATAATCATTTTTGAGTCTTCTTGCTCAAAAGCTATATTTTCATAATAAGGTTTTAACTTGCTAGGAATTTGCATTTTAACGCCTTTTCTCTAAAATTTTTGCTTCATCACGTTTTACTTTTTTTACAAAAGCTACGCCTTCATCTTCTTGATATTCTTGTTTAAAGGAAACTTCCTTCTTTTGACCACCTTTTGGCACTTCATGATAAAGTCTTGCAAAATTTAGCGTATCTTTATCATCAACAAAACCAGGATCTCTTTGTTCTTCGCCCACTACTTCACGATATTCTTTGCCAAAAATTTTATCAATCTCATACCATCTTGCAAACTCATCGCCCTTTAAAGGATAAGTTTTTAAAAGCGGATGCCCAAACCAATCATCAGGCATTAAAATGCGTTTTAAATTGGGATGATTTATGATGAAAATTCCAAACATGTCATAAATTTCTCTCTCACTCCAATTTGCTCCTTTAAAAATATGAGCCACGCTTTGTAAACGCTCTTTTACACCTACAAAAGTTTTTATTCTCACTCTTAATTTTTTTTCTAAATTTAAAAGCTGATAAAACACTTCAAAACCATTTTTATCTGCTATAAAATCAATAGCACTTGCCTCTGTAAAACTTAAATACCCTAAAGTTTTAAGCATTTGCAAGGTTTTAATATTGTCTTCTTTTTTAATTTCTATTACCCAAAAATCAAGCTCTACAAAGGAATTTAAAATTTCTACTTGAGTTTTTAAAACTTCAAAATCATCTTTAAAAACACTTTCATTAACATCAGATTTTACAGTGTGTGGCGCGTGATAAAATCTATCTTTGTAATAATTTTGAGTTTGAGCATTTTTTTTATCGCTATACTTTCTCATTATACCAACCTTTTAGGTGCGATTTTACGACTTGCTTTTTCTTTGCGAATCTTTTTTTGCAAAATCATCAAAGCAAACTGAAAACTTTCTGGACGTGGAGCACAGCCTGGCACATAAATATCTACAGGTATAATTCTATCCACTCCTTGAACCGTAGAATAAGTATTAAACATACCGCCTGTATTGGCACAACTTCCCATAGAAATCACCCATTTAGGATCAGGCATTTGATCGTAAAGTCTTCTTGTAAATTCAGCATGCTTTTTACATAAAGTTCCTGCGATAATCATCACTTCACTATGGCGTGGTGAAGCTCTAAAAATCGTTCCAAATCTATCAAAATCATATCTTGAACCCCCAGCCGCCATCATCTCAATCGCACAACAGGCAAGTCCATAAGATAAAGCCCATAAAGAATTACTCCTGCCCCATTGAACTAGTTTATCAACACTAGTTAAAACTACGGGCAAACCACTTGCATAATTTACTTGATGCTCTGCCATGCAAACGCTCCTTTTTTATAAGCATATAAAAATCCAACTCCTAAAAGTACGATAAAAACAAAAACTTCTAAAAGCCCAAACCAACCTAAATCTTTAAAAATCAAAGCCCAAGGAAATAAAAACACAACTTCTATATCCAAAAGTATGAAGATTAAGGCGATGATGAAAAATTGAGAGTTAATCTTGTTAGCTTGTTTAACAGGAATAGGACCACATTCATAAATTCCAAGTCCTAATTTTTTGCGATTTTTTGCGGCAAAATTATTACCAATTTTTGAAGCTAAAAAAACCAGTCCAAAAAAAATAACACTAGCAAGTACTAGCATTAAAAAAATACCAAAATAAGGATGCGAAGCATCTATATGAGACATTTATTCTCCTTTTTTAAAGCACTTTAATCACTCCACAACAAAAATTAAATTTACACTTTTCTTTATTTTACTCTAAACTTTCTATATTGAAACTTATATTAAAAAATATTTTTTAAAGTTTTAATTTTTTATGATTAAATTTATAAAAAAGATCACTTTGATGGGTTATAAATATATAAGAAATATTATTTTTTTGCTGATAGTAATATAAAAAAGTTAAAATTTCTTTAGAAGTTTTAATATCAAGCGCTGAAGTAATTTCATCTAAAATCAACAATTTAGGATTTAAAACCAAAGCACGGATAAGACCTACGCGTGTGGCTTCTCCTCCGCTTAACTCATAGGGTTTTTGTTCTAAAATTTGTTTTTTTAGACTAAAAAAATCAAAAAATTCTAAAATCAAATCATCATTCTTTTGTAAATTAAAATTTTCCAAACCATCTTGTATAAGATTTTTGATTTTTTTATAAGGGTTTAAAGCCATTTTTTGATCTTGAAAGCAATACTGAATTTGCTTTCTTAAAAGTCTCTGTTTGTTTTTATCAAGCTTGTGTAAGTTAAGATTTTCATACCATACCTCACCCTCGCTTGGATCTTCTAAAAAACAAAGAATTCTAGCTAATGTACTTTTACCTGCACCACTTTTACCTAAAATTATTAAATTGTCATTTTTATTTAAAGAAAAATTGATATTATCAAAAATAATATGTCTTTCTTTTTTTAAATACCAATGCTTTTTAAGCTCATAAAACTTACTTAAATTACAAACTTTAAGCATTATAATACCTTAAAAACTCATCTAAGCTATATAAATTTGAACTATTTTTTTCTAGCATAAGAATTTCATCTGCTAAAGAATTTACCAAATTTAAATCATGAGTGATACAAACTAAGGCTGTGTTATTTTTTAATTCTTCTAAAATCGATATAATCTTAGAAGCGTTTTCTTTATCCAAAGAAGCTGTGGTTTCATCACAAATTAAAATTTGGGGTTGATTTAATAATGCCAAAGCTAGACTCACCCTTCTTGCCATACCCAAACTTAATTCATTAGCATAAGAATGCCACAAACGATCAAGATTTTCAAATCCTAATTTTTGAAAATAAGAAAAAGCGTAATCTTTTCTTTCTTTTTGTTTTAATTTTGTATGAGTTTTTAAAACAAGATGACATAAATTTCCAATATCCAAATAAGGATAAAGACTAAGCTCTGCATCTTGCAAAACAAGTGCCACCTTAGAACGAAAATCTCTAAGCTCTTCTTTGTTAAAATTAAAAATACAAGAATTATGAAAACTTAATTCATCAAAACTTATTGTGAAATTAGAATCTAAAAGTCTTACCAAAGCTTTTCCTAGCAAACTTTTACCCATTCCACTTTGTCCTAGTATCATTAAAGTTTTGCCTGTTTTTATATCTAAATTAATATCCTTAAGCAATAAATTATTCTTCAAACTGATATTTAAATTTCTTACCTTCAAGATCTTATACCCCAAATTTTTTGTAAAAAATTACCCAACCATAAAAGAGGTAAAAACAACAAAAGCAAGCTTAAAAGTGGAAAAAGTATCATCCACCAAGCACCTATAAAAACTGCTTTTGAAGACTCACTCAAAAGAGTACCTAAAGTTGGAATTTCAAATCCTAAGCCCAGTCCAAAAAAACTCAAAGTAGCTTCTGTGGCTATAGCATGAACAATATTAAATATAAAAAGTGTAAAAATCAGTGTTTTTAAAGCAGGTATTAAATCTTTAAAAAAAGCTCTAAATTTAGTTCTTCCAAGCACTATATTTGCTTTGTAAAAATCTAAATTTTCAAGTCTTTTTAATTCACTTTCTATAATTCTTGCTATGAAACACCAATGAATTAATGCGATTAAAAAAATCATCAAAAACACATCAGAAGTTATCATACTTTGAAAAAACATCATAAGTAAAAAAGCAGGCAAGGCTAAAAAAAACTCTAAAATACGCATCCAAAAAATATAAAAAAAACATCGTGCTAAAAACAAATAACACAAAGCAAAGATAATAGACAATAAAGATCCACCAACACCTATGATCAAAGAATTTCTCAAAGCAAAAAGCAAACGAGAAAACAAATCCCTGCCTAAAAAATCAGTCCCTAAAATATAAGTAAAATTAGGAGCTTGATGCAAATTTTCTAAATGAGTGCTTAAAATATCAAAAGGAGCCAAAAAAGGTGCAAACAAGGCACATAAAAATAAAAAAATTAAAGGCACAAGTATGATAAGAAATTTAAACAAAATCAAGCCTTCTTAATCTAGGATTTAAAATCCTAGCTACAATATCACTTAAAAATGTAAAAAATGCTGCAAGTAAAACACTAAAAAATATAAGTGCAAGTACAACAGGATAATCTTTAAAAATAATACTTTTAAAAAGTAAAGACCCAAGCCCCTCGTAAGCAAAGACACTTTCTACCACATAAGTTCCCATCATAAAACTTAAAGCACTTCCCCCAAAATAAGCTACAATAGGACTTAAAGAATATTTCAAAACTAAAAAATAAATATCTTTCTCCCTTAAAGCTCTAGCGTATAAATTTTGAATAAAAATTTGAGAAAAACTTTCATTGATAAAATTTCTAGCAATCCTTAAAAATAACGCCAAATGTGATAAAACGAGCACCAAAACAGGTAAAATCAAATGCTCTAAACGATTTAAAAAATCATCTTCAAAGCCTATATCACTACTTCCCATAACAGGCAAAATTTTCCAAAAAATTCCAAAAATTAAAACAAACAATAAAGCCAAAACAAAAGGAGGTAAAGCAAAAAAATTAAAAGCTAAAAAAGTGATGATTTTATCTATAAAACTTTCTTTATAGTAATATCCTAAAAGTGCCAAAAAAACACTGAGTAAAAATAAAAGCATTAAGGCACTAAAACCCAAAATAAAAGTATTAAAAATTCTTTCTTTTATAAGCTTTAAAACACTTTCTCCACTTAAAAAAGAAACTCCTAAATCTCCTTTTAAAGCCTTAAAAAGCCAAATTTTATACTGCTCTAGCAAAGACTTATCAAGCCCTAAATTTTGTTCTATTCTTTGAACAAATTCTTTACTTTGTGAATTAACTCCATTAGCATAAGCTATACTGCCTTTACTAAAATGAAGTAAAACAAAACATAAAAAAGTGCTAAAAAATGCTACGACAAGACTAAAAACTAAGCGTTTTAGCACTATTTACTCCACTCATAAACATTCCAAGTAAAACCCACTCCATGATGACCTAAAGTCCTTGCTTTGATACCTTTTAAATCTTTATTATAAACTAAAGCAAAATCAAGATAGGCTAAAAAGATAAAAGGAGGATTTTCATACAAAGCATCTATAAAATCTTTATAATATTTTTTTCTCTCTTCCAAATTTGAAGTATTTCTTGCTTGTTGCAAGGCTATATCCACTTTTTTATCATGATAATGTCCAAAATTCCAACCCTCATCATTTAAAGCACTATCTTGCGAACTTTCAAATACCCTAAAAGTGTGAAAATCAGGATCTAAAGGACTTCCCCAGCCTATTAAAAAGCTATCTACTTTAGAATAATCAAAACTTCCAGCAGGTTTAGCCACCACCTTGCTTACAACTCCTATTTTTTTAAATTCGCTTTGCAAAATTCCAGCCAAACTTACCCTTAAAGGATCATTACTCATCGCCCAAATTTCAAATTCTAAAATTTTCCCATCTTTTTCAAAATTTCCATCTTTATTTTTCTTAAAACCTGCACTTACAAGTAAATCCTCGGCTTTTTTAGGATCATATTTGTAAATTTTAAAATTCTTAGGATTTGCCCAAGAACGCTCTAAAGGATGATTGGCTACAAAAGCATAATCATGCAAAAGATTTTTTACTATACTTTCTTTATCAACTGCGTAATTTAAAGCTTGTCTTACTTTTAAATCTTTTAAAAATTCATTATCAAAATTAAACATTAAAGCCCGATAATCAGCCGATTTTTCACGTAAAATTCCAAAATTTTCATCATTTTTAAAAATATTTAGCAAAGAAACATCGATTAAAGCTGTGTCTATCTTGCCATTTTTAAGCTCAGCACTAGCTATAGAAGGATCAAAAATGTGTTTTATAATAAGTCTTGGAGTTTTTACCTTATCAAGATAAAAATGTTCATTAGCTTTAAATTCAACATATTCACCTTTTTTCCATTTTACAAATTTATAAGGACCTGTACCTATAGGATTTTGATTAAAAGAGCTTGTGTTTAAATTCTCATTTTCAAGCAAATGCTTAGGAAGCATTCCTATGCTTAAAGCATCTAAAAATGCAGGATAAGGTTTAAAAAGTGTGATTTTTACATGAGAAGGATTTAAAATTTCCACACTTTTAATGTCTTCAAAATTGACATAAACAGAAGAATTGTTTTTAGGATTTTTAAAGGTTTCTATACTAAATTTCACATCATCAGCACTAAATTTGACTCCATCATGCCATAAAACATCGTCTCTTAAAAAAATATCATAAATAAGCCCATCTTTACTAACATCCCAAGACTTAGCCAAATCAGGTTTTAAACTCATATTTTCATCAAAACGCGTAAGCCCTGAAAATACAAGATTAATCACTGCATCATGATCCTCACTATAAGCAGGATTTATCCTTGTGATTTCATTTTCAACTGCTATAATAAGCATATCTTTTTGGGTTTTTGCTTCTAAATTTATAAACAATAACAATACAAAAATTAAAAATCTCAACATAAATAAACCTTTTCATTTAATAATTTGTAAAATTATAAAACAAAAAAACTCAACTCGCAAGCCTATACGGGGGATAAAATTATATTTTAGTTATAAATTTCTATTTAAATACTATTTTAATAAATTTCTATCACTATATTATTCAAATTTTTATTTTTTGAAGTTAAATTCATAAACGAAAAATCCATTATAAAGCCTATATTTAGGAGTTTTAAAGTCTTAATTTTAATTGAATAAAATTATTATTTGTATTATAATCGCAATAATTTTTATCACATAAATGTAAGGAGATAACATGGAACAAAATCGTAGAGATTTTTTAAAATGGAGTTCTTTGTTTGGCGGCTTAACCTTAAGCCCTATAAATCTAAGTGCAAATTTATTAAAAACTCCACCATTGATCAGCAAATGGGGCTGGATGTAATGTAAATTGTGGAACAAAATGTCCCGTAAAAGTACATTCTCAAGATGGAATTATTAAATAATCAGTACTGATAATGAAGGTGATGATAGCTTTGATAATCGTCAAGCAAGAGCCTGTATTAGAGGGCGTAGTTCAAGATATAAAGTTTACAACGCAAATCGCCTAAAAAGATCTTTAAAAAGAGTGGGAAAAAGGGGTGAAGGTAAATTTTTATGCCTATTTCTTGGAAACAAGCTTTTGATGAAATTTCTGCCAAAATGCAAGAAATTAAAGAAAAATACGGCAATGAAGCCTTTTATATAAATTATGCAACAAGAACAATAATCAATCGCTGTACACAAGGTCCATGGGCTAGACTTTTAAATCTTTATGGTGATTATTTAAATTATCATAATTCTTATTCTACGGCTCAAATTTCAAATGCTATGAATTTTTCTATAGAGGATCTCCTACTAGCGATATATACACTTTACGCTCTGCAAAATTAGCTATATTTTTTGGAGCAAATCATGTTGAAACTAGAATGGGAGGTGGTGGAGTAGGCTATGCTTATCAAAAAGCCTTTAACACCAGGAACCGATGCAGCTTTGATTATGTGATGATAAAAAGATTTACTTGATAGAACTTTTCTTGATAAATACACCATAAGCTTTAGCAAAAATACTCTGCCACAAGATACAACCAAAACTCAAGCTATGAAAGCTATGTTTTAGGACTAAACGATGGAGTAGAAAAAACTCCTGATTGGGCTAGCAAGATTACAAAAATTCCGGCACGCCGCATAGTTCAACTTGCAAGAGAAATTGCCACCATAAAGCCTTGTTTTTTATTCACAGATGCCATTTATCGCGGAAAAGAAATGGCAGATATTAGCGATGGAGTACGTGGCACAACACAATTAAAACAAAACATCAAATTTATTTTCAATACAGCAGGAAATTGTCTTACAAATCAGCACAGCACCATTAAATAAGTGCATGATATTTTAAACGATGAGAATTTGTGTGAGTATATAGTAGAGATATTAATGTAACTAGAACTCCGTCAAATAACTGCGCAGATTATATCTTACCTGATGCAACTATGCTAGAGCAAGAAGATTTTATAAGACCTAGTGCAGAATATTATAGCAATAAGCCTTATATTATTTATTGTCAAAAAGCTATCGAGCCAGTTGGTGAAAAGTAAAACCTATTTATGAAATGTGTCTTGAACTTGCTAAAGACTTGGCATAGAAAAAGAATTTAGCGAAGGAAGAACGCAAAAAGATTGGCTAAAATACCTTTATGAAGAAAGTATGAAAAAAAATCCACTTTTGCCTAGTTTTGAAGAAATGTGCGAAAAAGGACTTGTAAAATTTGAGCCTGTAAAACCTGTAGTCGCATTACAAAGTTTTATAAAAGATCCCATCAATAATCCTTTAAAAACTCCTAGCGGAAAGATAGAAATTTATAGCACAAAACTCGCACAAATGCAAAAAACTTGGAAATTAAAAGAAGGACAACAAATAATGCCTATTCCTGTTTTTGAAAGCCAAAGAGAAGGGATTTTGGGTCCATTAAAACAAAAGTATCCTTTGCAATTTTTTGGCTATTACTACAAAGGCAGAACGCATTCTAACTTTTGGGAAATTCCACAAATTAGAGAAGCTAATCCACAAAAAATTTGGATAAATACTATAGATGCAGAGTAAAGAAGTATCAAAACAGGCGATGTGGTGCAAGCAAGAAATGACTTAGGAATCATACCAGGTTGTGCAGTAACCCCGCAAGATGCATGGGTAAAATATGAAAATGGCATCGATGTGGGAACTTGTGTGAATTCTTTGGCAAGTATAGTGCCATGCTATTTCTAAAGGAAATGGACAACATTCTATTTTAGTTGAAATTGCAAAAGTTTAAGGAGAAAAAGATAAAATTAGAAGAAAATTCACAATTTGGTTTTATGCTAGATCAAAGCAAATGCGTAGGCTGTAGGACTTGCTCACTTTCTTGCAAGGATTATAAAAATATGCCTGTGGGTTAATTTTCGCCGTGTATTTGAGACTGAAGCGGGAAATTGGACAGCTAAAAAAGATGGAAGTTTTGAGCAAAATGTTTTTGCTTACTACACTTCTATTTCTTGTAATCATTGCTCTAATCCATCTTGTCTTAAAGCTTGTCCAACCGGTGCAACAACGAAAATAAATGGGGCATAGTAGCAATCGATGATAGTATGTGTATAGGCTGCAAAGCTTGTGCTATAGCATTTCATTATGGCGCACCTCAATTTAACCATGAAAGTGGTCATATGAGCAAATGCGATGGGTGTTATGAGAGATTAAAAGAAGGTAAAAATCCAAAGGAATTTGCAATGGTGGTTGCTTTTATCCCTTCATTTTTTCATTTAAATGATATTACACACATTTTTAATGTATTAAATAGAATGGGTGTTTTTTATGCAAACAATGAGTGGCATATAGGCTGGATGAATAATGAAATTTTATTTGTATCTCTTGTATGTGCTTTGGGCTTTTTGCTTTATCTAAAAACTTCAAATTGGGTGTTTTATCTTACGCTAATATGTGGAATTTTAGGACTTTTCTTTATGAGTGGAGCTTATGACTCCATGCAAGAAAGTGTGCCTACTTGGGATTTTAAGATCACTTTGCTTTATTTTTTCGCTAGTACTATATTTTTAGGTGCTATTGTTTATTATTGTTTTTTTTGAAAATAGCGAACATGAAAAAAATGTCGTTTTTTACAGGACTTATGGGCATAGGGCTTTAAGCACTGCTATAGTTTTGCAAACCCTACATGTAGGACAAACTTGGATTATGGGGCTTGTAAACCCTTTTGAACTTTTAGGTGGAGCCTATGATTGGTTTATACCGCTTTCTTTTGCATTCTTAGGACTTGGGATTTTTACTTGGTATTTGCATAATTATTTACATGAAAAATTTAAAAGTAAATTTTTTGCTTATTTTTCCCTACTTTGCACATTTTTAGGGGTATTTACCACCAGAATGCTATTTTATGGACTTATAAATACTAGGACATTCTTAATGCAAAAATTGGCAATAGACATATTTATCAATTTTTTGCAAAATCCACCTAATCATTTTTTGCTAGAAAAACTTAAAAAATAAAAATTCTGGCAAAATTGGTTTTTAAAAAATAATAGCAAATTACAATGCACCGCTTTAAAGCTTTTATCATCTTCAAACGAAGATGATAAATTAATAGCAAGTGATTTTACATCTTTGTTTTTAAGCGATGTTGATTATGTAAAAGCACCGCCTTTTGCTTCTTTTTATCTTGATGAAAATAAAGAAATTTATTCAGATAATTCTGATAAAGTTAAGCAAATTTTTGCGCAAAATAACTTTTTTTCTTTTTTTAATGAAGAACCTGCAGATAGCTTGATAAATGAATTATTATTTATTAGTTTTTTAATCAAAAAACAAGATGATATAACTTTGCAAAAATTCTTAAAAGAAGAATTTTTTACTTGGTTTAACATGTGGAGTTTTGATGTTATCAATAAAGCTAAAACACATTTTTATAAAGCATTAGCAATGTTAATGCAAGACTTTTTCAATCAACTAAATACAAAATTTTAACACAAGTCAATTTTTTTCTCCTTTTTAAGATATAAAATATCTCTTTTACAATAAAAAGGAGAAATTATGACAAAAGAACAAATTCAAATTATCAAAGATTGTGTGCCTATTTTGCAAAAAAATGGAGAGGATTTAACCAAGGAGTTTTATAAAATAATGTTTAATGATTATCCTGAGGTAAAACCTATGTTTAATATGGAAAAACAAATTTCAGGAGAACAACCAAAAGCTTTAGCGATGGCGATTTTAATGGCAGCCAAAAATATAGAAAATTTGGAAAATATGAGAAGCTTTGTTGATAAAGTTGCCATAACTCATGTTAATTTAGGGGTTAAAGAAGAGCATTATCCTATAGTTGGAGCTTGCCTTTTAAAGGCTATTAAAAATCTTTTAAATCCTGATGAAGCCACTCTTAAAGCTTGGGAAGTTGCTTATGGAAAAATTGCTGAATTTTATATCGATATAGAAAAAAAGCTCTATGATAAATAATATAAGCCCATTTTGGGCTTTAATCAAATTTTTCTACTAAATTTTTAGCTAATTCCTTTATATTCTCACCCTTTAATTCGCTGATTTCACCATTTTGAGCCAAGAAAATTCTATCAGCACTATCAAAATATGCATCATCATGTGTGATAGCAAAGATTGTTTTACCTTGCTCTTTTAACAAAGGTAAAAGTTTTTTATAAAAAAATCTTCTAAAAACAGGATCTTGATCAGCCGCCCATTCATCAAGCACTAAAATATCCCTTTCTTCAAGCAAGGCTATAAGCATAGCTAAACGCTTTTTTTGCCCTGTAGAAAGTTTGGTTAAGGTCAGTTCATTATCTTTGACACTTGTTTTATCTTTAAGTTCTAAAAACTCCAACCAAAAAGCAATTTTTTCTTCGCTTGCAAAATTTTCTTTATTTAAGGTTTTAGTAAAAAGATGAAAATCGCTAAAAACAGCAGAAATAAGAGATCTATACTCATCTAACTTTTTATCATCTATAAGCGTATCATCAACATAAATTCCGCCTTTGCTTGGCTTAAAAAGTCCTGTCAAAAGCATACAAAAAGTGGATTTACCACTTCCATTTTTACCTATTAAAAATACCAATTCACCTTTTTTAAGTTCTATATTTACAGGATTTAAGTGAAAATTTTCTTCATAAGCAAATTGAGCATTTCTAAAAGAAATTTTTTTCCATTCGCTAATATAATGTGTTTTTTTAAAACCTTCTATATAATCATCTAATTCCAATTTTGCGATCTTATCCAAAGCGATTTTTGCCAAAAGCAAAGTAGGAAAAGATCCTATCATAGATACTAAAGGGGTTCGTAAAAACAAAATAGAAAGAGCTATAGTTGTAGCATCTGCAACACTTGCCCATTCAAATTTTAAAGCTAAGTAAAACTCTACGCCCACTAAAGCCAAAAGAGTTACATTTGTCCAGTTGTTTGAGAGATTGTTAAAAAGATTGCCTAAAGTACTATTTTTCTTTTTCAATCTTGCATTATTTTCAAATTCATCTTCATAATAAAGCTTGGCTCTATCACGATTGATCAAAAGTTCTTTATGTCCATCTAGTATATTTTGGTAATTATTTTGCAAAGCATCGTCATTTTCCCTTGCCTTTCGAAAATACTGATATACTTTCATCATCAAAAAATTATTAGTAATAAAAATAACCATAATCCATACCACACACAAAGCAAAAATTTGTGGTGAAAGATAACATAAATAAACACTAGTGCATAAAATCAATATACTTGATTGTAAAAAATCAGGCAATCTTAAAAGCCCAAAAGATATATTTCTCACATCACTTCCCAAAGAAGCTAAAATTCTAGCCTTACCTACTTTAGCCACTCTTAACAAAGGGGTGTCTAAGATCTGCTTTACTACGCGCCTTTGCATTTTAAAAATAAAATTTTGTCCAAAAATACTAAGTCCAAGTTCAACTATGGTAGAACTTATAAAAAATATCAAAAGCAAAACAATAAAATAAAAAATAGGAATGTTTTGTGCATTTTTAAGCAAATAATCATTGATAAAAACAAGAGTTAAAACTCCAACAGCACTTGTAATAAAAGAAAAAAGCAAAAAAGAAATCAACTTTAATTTATTTTGCTTAAGTAATTCGATAATAAAAGGCATTTATAAACTCCAAAATATAATTTTAATTATAACATTTTAAGAGTGATTATCAAAATTTTATTTTATCTTTTACTATAAAAACAGCACAAATAGCCAATAACGCTAAAAAATCATATATATACTCATACCATATAAAAATGGATTTTCATTTTTACTCGCGAGTGTATTAAGCCAAAAAACGAGTTGCGGAGTAATACCGCCTGAAATTGCATAAGCAATATTATAAGAAAAAGAAATTTCTGAAAATCTTATTTTAGCTCTAAAAACTTCACTCATTAAAATAGGTGCAAACACATTAATCCCACCTAAAAAACAAACAATCGAATACAAAATACACACCAAAACCAAATTTTTAAGTTCATATAAAGCATAAAAATATAAAAAAGAAAAAAATACAAAAGTTAAAGAAA
This sequence comes from Campylobacter sp. BCW_4321, assembly GCF_001763075.1. Taxonomy (NCBI): domain Bacteria; kingdom Pseudomonadati; phylum Campylobacterota; class Epsilonproteobacteria; order Campylobacterales; family Campylobacteraceae; genus Campylobacter; species Campylobacter sp. BCW_4321. Next base: position 27,058 of record NZ_MJYA01000003.1, read on the forward strand.
AGAAAATGCAAATTTTAAATAAACCAAATTTATCTACAAGATAACCCATGAAAGCCCCGCCTAAAGCTATTCCCAAAATTCCTAATATCTGCAAATAACTTCCTTCAACCCCACTTAAATTTAAAATACTAGGCATAAATTTAGGCATCAATAAAACAAGCACAATAACACAACCTGTTAAAACCCAAGTCATCATCATTGATGAAAATAAATTTTTTACAATATCCTTTTCTTTAAATAAATCTTTAAGTGGAAAAGAACTAAGCGATGATTCTTTTTTCATTTGTTTAAAAACAGGAGTTTCTTGCAAAAATCTACGCAAATAAATAGAAATAATCCCAAAAATTCCACCTACAAAAAAAGCAATACGCCATGCATAAGCAGCAATTTCTTCTATACTAAAAAAAGCATTAATGATTAAAATACTATACTTCCTAACAAAATTCCTAAAGCCATAGCTGAATTTAAACAGCTTAAAAAGAAAGCTTTTTGTTTTTCTTGACAATGTTCTCTTACAAAAACCCAAGCTCCAGGCAATTCTCCACCTATAGCTATGCCTTGAAAAATTCTTATAAGTATCAATAAAACAGGAGCTAAAAACCCAAGAGTTTCATAACCTGGAATAAAAGCTAAGACAAAGGTAGGAAGAACCATTAGTAAAATACTTAGCATAAACATATTTTTACGCCCAAATTTATCTCCAAAATGTGCCATAACTATACCACCTAAAGGACGTGCTAAATATCCAGCTGCAAATGCTCCATAAGTATTTAATAAAGCCCAAAATTCACTCATATCTTTAGGGAAAATACATTAGCTATATATTCAGCAAAAAAGACAAAAATAATAAAATCATAAAATTCTAAAGTTCCTCCTAGTGAAGAAAGTCCTAAGATCTTAATTTCCTTTGTTCCAAATTTTGATTTTCTCATTGATTAATTACCTTAAATTTTAAAAACATTGTTTTTATTATACTATAATCATTTCCAAAATATTATCTAAAAAATTTAAGGATAAATATGTTTAATTTTATAACCACCCTTTTTAAAAACCAATCTTTATTTTTTAGAAGAAAAAACCACAAGCAAAAGTTCAAATCAAACCCATATAATCTCGCTTAAACAATCTGATGATGAATTTTTAAATTTATTATTTTCTTTTTTAGTGCCACAAAACAATGAAGATAAGAATTTTATAGAAAAAACTCGCACAAAAATCAAAAGAAATGAGCATAATATTGCTCTGATAAAAAATCCAAATTTTAATGCTTTAATAGACACAGGGTTTTTAGATACTATTGATACATTAAAAGAAAAATTGCATATCCACAAAACCGATTTAAAGATATCACTCATATTATCTTAACACACGCACATCCTGATCATATAGGAGCTTTAATGAGCGAAGAAAATCTTTTTCCAAAAGCTCAAATTTTAATCGATAAAAAAGAATATGATTTTTGGATCAAAAGCGATAGACAAGAAATTAAAAACACCTTGCTTAAACTTAAAAATATAGAATTTATTAACCACTCTAAAGATTTGATCTTTCAAAATTCAGGCATTAAAGCCATACCTGCTTACGGGCATACCCCAGGTCAAAATGTTATCATAATTGATGATAAAATAGTCTTTTGGGAGATTTACTTCATCTTTATGATATACAAATCCCAAAACCTAAAATCGCTATAAAATTTGATATAGATCAAAATGAGGCTATACAAACAAGGGAAAAACTACTTAAAGAATTTAAAGAAAGAAAACTCAAAGTTATAGGGACTCATGCATCTTTTATTGAACCTGAATTTTTAGATTAATTACTTAAAAATTACTAAAAATTAAGTAAAAATTTTAATAATTTTTGCTAAAATTATAGCCTTTTTATTTCATGAAAGGAGAAAATTTTGGCAAAAGATGATGTAATTGAAATTGATGGCACCGTACTTGAAGCATTGCCTAATGCAAATTTCAAGGTTGAACTTGACAACAAACATGTAATTTTATGTCATATTGCAGGAAAAATGCGTATGCATTATATAAGAATAATGCCAGGTGATAAAGTAAAAGTAGAACTTACACCTTATAGCCTTGATAAAGGGCGTATAACTTTTAGATATAAATAATCTAAGTTATTTAAAAGCTAATTTTAGATAAAATTAGAGTTTTTGCGACAAATTACATCGAACTATATGAAGAAGTATTTTTAAAATCCACCACTTATTTTGAAAATAGTTGGTTATTCATAAAACCTGATGTAGTCGTAAATCAAGTGGAATTCATTCAAGGAGACGCTCATGAAAGTGAGACCATCGGTTAAAAAGATGTGCGACAAGTGCAAAGTAGTTCGCCGTAAAGGCGTGGTTCGCATTATTTGCGAAAATCCAAAACATAAACAAAGACAAGGATAAACATGGCTCGTATTGCAGGTGTGGATTTACCAAAGAAAAAAAGAATTGAGTATGGACTAACCTATATTTATGGTATAGGGCTTTTCACTTCAAGAAAAATTCTAGATAAAGTAGGAATTTCTTATGATAAAAGAGTTCATGAGTTAAGTGAAGATGAAGCAGCAGCTATCCGTAAAGAAATTCAAGAAAACTATATGGTTGAAGGGGACTTGAGAAAACAAGTTGCTATGGATATTAAAGCACTTATGGATTTAGGAAGCTTTAGAGGCTTAAGACACAGAAAAGGCTTACCAGTTCGCGGACAAAAAACAAAAACAAACGCAAGAACTAGAAAAGGTAAGAGAAAAACTGTTGGTGCAAAATCATAAGGATAAATCATGGCAAAAAGAAAAATCGTAAAGAAAAAAGTAGTTAAAAAAAATATAGCAAAAGGTATTGTTTATATCAGTGCGACTTTTAACAATACTATGGTTACAGTAACTGATGAAATGGGAAATGCTATCGCTTGGAGTAGTGCAGGTGGTTTAGGATTTAAAGGTTCTAAAAAATCAACTCCTTATGCAGCACAACAAGCAGTAGAAGACGCTTTAAATAAAGCAAAAGAACACGGAATTAAAGAAGTAGGCATTAAAGTACAAGGACCAGGAAGCGGTAGAGAAACTGCTGTTAAGAGTGTAGGTGCTATGGAAGGAATTAAAGTAACTTTCTTAAAAGATATCACTCCATTAGCTCACAATGGTTGCAGACCGCCTAAGCGTCGTCGTGTCTAAGATATTAAGAAAAATTTAGGAGAATATTATGGCAAGATATAGAGGACCAGTAGAAAAATTAGAAAGACGCTTTGGTGTTAGCTTAGCATTAAAAGGGGAAAGAAGACTAGCTGGCAAAAGTGCACTAGATAAACGCCCTTATGCACCAGGACAACACGGAGCAAGAAAAGGTAAAATTAGTGAGTATGGACTTCAATTAAGAGAAAAACAAAAAGCTAAATTTATGTATGGAGTAAGTGAAAAGCAATTCCGTCGTTTATTTGCTGAAGCAGCAAGAAGAGAAGGAAATACAGGGGTATTACTTATCCAACTTTTAGAACAAAGATTAGACAATGTAGTATATAGAATGGGTTTTGCTACAACACGTCGTTTTGCAAGACAACTTGTAACACATGGACATGTTTTAGTAAATGGTAAAAGAGTGGATATTCCTAGCTTTAGAGTAGAAGCAGGTGCTAAAATCGAAATCATCGAAAAAAGCAAAAACAATCCTCAAATTACAAGAGCTATCGAACTTACAGCACAAACTGGAATCGTTGCTTGGGTTGATGTTGAAAAAGATAAGAGATTTGGAATTTTCACAAGAAAACCTGAGAGAGAAGAAGTTGTCATTCCGGTTGAGGAAAGATTTATCGTTGAGCTTTACTCTAAGTAATAGGGGCTAAATATGAGAAACATTACAACATCTGCTTATACGCCAACAGAATTTACAATAGAAAACATTAGTGATACTGTGGCTAAAATCAGTGCTTGGCCTTTTGAGATCGGCTATGGAATCACCCTAGCCCATCCTTTACGCCGTTTGCTTTACACTAGCACCATAGGATATGCTCCAACTGCAATTCATATTGATGGCGTAGCTCATGAATTTGATAGCATGCGTGGTATGCTTGAAGATGTAGCACTTTTTATCATTAATCTAAAAAAACTACGCTTTAAAATTAAAGGCGAATCAAATAAAGAAATAGTAGAATTTAGCTTTAAAGGCTCAAAAGAAATTTACGGCAAAGATCTAAATAATGATCAAGTAGAAGTAGTAAATAAAGACGCCTATCTAGCAACAATCAACGAAGATGCTGAACTCAAATTCACATTGATTGTTGAAAAAGGTATTGGCTATGTACCAAGCGAAGAAATTAAAGAGCTTATAAATGATCCTAAATTTATAGCTTTAGATGCTTTCTTTACACCTGTAAGAGAAGCAACCTATGATATTGAAAAAGTTTTATTTGAAGATAATCCTGATTATGAAAAAGTGGTTTTAACCGTAACAACTGATGGACAAATCACTCCAAATGAGGCTTTTCAAAATGCTCTAGAAGCTATGTATAAACAATTATCAGTATTTGATAAAATTACCAATGTTAGAAGCGTAATTAAAAATCAAGCAACAAGCAATGAACTAGAAAATACTAAATTATTGCAAAACATTACAGATTTAAATTTAAGTGCTAGAAGTTATAATTGTCTTGAAAAAGCAGGAGTAGTTTACATAGGCGAGCTTGCTTTGATGAGTGTAAGTGAACTTGCAGGGCTTAAAAATTTAGGTAAAAAATCTCTTGATGAAATTAAAAACATCATGGAAAGCATAGGTTTTCCTGTGGGAACTTCTAAGCTTAGCGATAATAAAGAAATACTTAAAAATAAAATCGCAGAATTAAAAGCACAAAACGAAGGATAAAGAATGAGACATAAACATGGATATAGAAAACTTGGCAGAACTTCATCTCATCGTGCTGCCTTATTAAAAAATTTAACCATAGCTTTAGTAAATAGCGGAAAAATCGAAACTACTCTACCAAAAGCTAAAGAATTAAGAGGTTATGTAGAAAGATTGATTACTAGAGCAAGACTTGGAGATTTTAACGCTCATAGAGCAGTTTTTGCTTCATTACAAGATAAAAACGCTACTAATAAATTAGTAACTGAAATTGCTCCGAAATTCAAAGATCGCAATGGTGGATATACAAGAATCATCAAAACAAGAATTCGCCGTGGTGATGCTGCTGAAATGGCTTTCATCGAATTTGTAGCTTAATCAAATCCTAGCTTTTGCTAGGATTAATACTTCAATTAAATATCCTAAAAATAAAAAGTTTTAAATAATTATTTTAAATAAAATTAAATTCATTTATTTTCTAAAACCCTTGCTAAAAATTCAACTACTTATGCTAATATAAGTTTTTAATTTTTAATTTCAAGGATATGTTATGCAAGAAAACACTCGTTTACGCATTGCGATACAAAAATCAGGTAGACTTTCAAAAGAATCCATAGAGCTTCTTTCAGAATGTGGTGTTAAAATGCATATCCATGAACAAAGTTTGATCGCTTTTTCTACAAATTTACCCATAGATATTTTACGCGTTAGAGATGATGATATTCCAGGGCTTATTTTTGATGGAGTTGTAGATTTAGGCATTATAGGGGAAAATGTTTTAGAAGAAAATGAACTTGAACGCCAGTCTTTAGGAGAAAATCCAAGCTATAAGCTTTTAAAAAAGCTAGATTTTGGATATTGCCGTCTTTCTCTTGCCTTGCCTCAAGAAAATAAATTTCAAAATTTGAAAGATTTTGAAGGCTTAAGGATAGCTACTTCTTATCCACAACTTTTAAAGCGTTTTATGAAAGAAAATGGGATTAATTATAAAAATTGTATGCTTACAGGTTCTGTTGAAGTAGCCCCTAGGGCAAATTTAGCCGATGCGATTTGCGATCTTGTTTCAAGCGGGGCAACTTTACAAGCAAATAATCTTAAAGAAGTGAAAGTCATTTATGAATCTCGTGCTTGTTTGATTCAAAAAGAAAATGCTTTAAATAAAGAAAAACAAGCTTTAGTGGATAAAATTATGTTGCGTGTAGCAGGAGTAATGCAAGCAAGAGAATCCAAATACATTATGCTTCATGCTCCAAAACAAAAGCTTGATAAAATTCAAGCCCTACTTCCAGGAGTTGAAAGACCAACTATCTTACCTTTAGCACACGATGAAAAAAATGTAGCTTTACATATGGTAAGTAAAGAAAATCTTTTTTGGGAAACTATGGAGGCTTTAAAAGAAGAAGGTGCGAGTTCGATTTTAGTTCTGCCTATAGAAAAAATGTTAAAGTGAGTAAAAAATGCAAATTTTAGTATATGATAATTTAGATGAAAAACAAAAAGAAGAGGCGTTAAAACGCCCTGCTATAAGCGCGAAGGATGAAATTTCAAAAATAGTAAGTTCTATCATTAAAGAAGTGCAAGAAAAAGGCGATGAAGCTTTGGTAGAACAAGCTTTAAAATTTGATAAGGCTGAAATTTCTAATATTAAAATCACTCAAGAAGAAATTACTCAAGCAAGTAATCGTTTGGATAAAGATTTACAAGATGCTATTTTAGTAGCTTATGAAAATATCAAAAAATTCCACGAAGCCCAAATCCCACATGAAATCGCTCTTGAAACTACAAAAGGCGTTAAATGTGAGGTTTTAACACGCCCTATAGAAAAAGTAGGACTTTACATACCAGGGGGTTTAGCACCTTTGTTTTCAACGGTTTTAATGTTAGCTATCCCTGCAAAAATTGCAGGTTGTGAAAAAATCGTTTTAGCAAGTCCTGCAAAAATCAATGATGCCGTGCTTTTTTGTGCTAAACTTTGCGGCGTGGATGAAATTTATCAAATGGGTGGTGCAGGAGCTATAGCAGCTTTGGCTTATGGTACACAAAGTGTTTTAAAGGTGGATAAAATTTTTGGCCCAGGAAATGCCTTTGTAACCGAAGCAAAACGTCAAGTAAGTAGCGATATAAACGGAGCGACTATTGATATGCAAGCAGGACCTAGTGAAGTTTTAGTAATAGCTGATGATTTGGCTAATGAAAAATTTGTAGCTAGTGATTTGCTTTCACAAGCTGAACATGGTGCAGATTCTCAAGTGATTTTAGTGTGTTTAAGTCAAGATTTTGCTCAAAAAGCAAGTAATGAAGTCCAAAGTCAATTAGAACTTTTACCTCGTAAAGAACTTGCAAACAAAAGCATTGCTAATTCACGCATTATCATAGCTAAAGATTTAAATCAAGCCTTGGAAATTTCAAATCTTTATGCCCCTGAACATTTGATCATACAAACTCAAAATCCACGAGAACTTTTAAAAGGTGTAAAACACGCAGGATCGGTATTTTTAGGAGCTTATTCTCCGGAGTCTATGGGTGATTATGCAAGCGGGACAAATCATGTTTTACCTACTTATGGACTTACTAAAACGCATTCTAGTTTAGGTTTGGCAGATTTTAGTAAAAGAATGACCGTTCAAGAATTAAGTAAAGAAGGTTTTTTAGCTTTGGGTAAAAGTGTTGAAATTTTAGCGCAAAATGAGCATTTAGACGCACACAAAAACGCTGTAACTTTTCGTTTAGAGAGCTTAAAATGAGTCAAAAAATCCTTTTTATAGATAGAGATGGCACTTTAATAGAGGAGCCAAAAAGCGATTTTCAAATCGATACTCTTGAAAAATTGCGTTTTGAAAAAGATGCTATTCCTACTCTTTTAAAACTAAAAAATTTTGGATTTAAATTTGTCATGGTAAGTAATCAAGATGGTCTTGGAACGCCAAGTTTTCCAAAGGAAAATTTTGAAATCGCTCATGAAAAAATGCTTGATATTTTAAAAAGTTGCGGTATAGAATTTCAAGATATTTTTATTTGTCCGCATTTTGAAAATGAAAATTGTACTTGCAGAAAACCTAAAACTGCTATGTTAGAAGAATATATCAAGCACGAACTTTATGATAAGGAGCAAAGTTTTGTTATCGGAGATCGTGAGAGTGATATGATCTTAGCTTCAAATTTAGGCGTGCGTGGTTTAAAATACGGCGAACTTTCTTGGAAAGAAATAGAAAATGAAATTTTAAGTTCTTTTAGAAGCGCGAGTTATCAAAGAACTACTAAAGAAACAGATATAAAAGTGAAAGTGTGCTTAAATGGGGGTAAGATTAGCATTAAAACAGGTATTGATTTTTTTGATCACATGTTAGAGCAAATCGCTGTACATGGAGGCATAGGGCTTGAAATTTCTTGCAAAGGGGATTTAGAAATCGATGAGCATCATAGCGTTGAAGATGTAGCCTTAGCACTTGGAGCTTGTATCAAAAAAGCCTTAGGGGATAAAATCGGCATTGCAAGATATGGTTTTGCTTTACCTATGGATGAGTGTTTGGCAAGTTGTGCGATGGATTTTTGCAATCGTCCTCATTTAGTCTATAAAGCCAAATTTAAAAAATCTCATTTAGGGGCTTTAAGCACAGAAATGATCGAGCACTTTTTTTATTCTTTAAGCTATGCTATGGGTATAAGTTTGCATTTAAAAGTTAAAGGCAAAAACGATCATCATAAAGCCGAAGGGCTTTTTAAAGCCTTTGCAAAAGCTTTGAAAATGGCAGTGAAAATAGAAAGTGAAAATTTAGCCAGCTCTAAAGGAGTGATATGAAAATCATCATCATCGATACAGCCTGTGCGAATTTGGCATCTTTGAAATTTTGTCTGGATAGATTAGGTTTTAATGCAACTATCAGTAGGGATTTAAAAGAGCTTGAAAGTGCGGATAAGCTTTTTTTACCTGGAGTGGGTACCGCAAAAGAAGCGATGAAAAATTTAGAACAATTTAATCTTATTGATTTTATTCAAAATACCAAAAAACCTTTGCTTGGTATTTGTTTAGGTATGCAAATTTTAGGAAATTTTTCTGAAGAATTAAATCAAGAAGCCTTAAAACTTATAGATTTTACAACCCAAAAATTTAAAGCTAAAGAAGGCTTTACTTTTCCACATATGGGATGGAATCAAGTTCATAGCTCTCATGCTTTGTTTAAAGGCTTAGAAGGGGCTTATTTTTATTTTGTGCATAGTTATTGTGTAGGACTTGGAGAATACACTATAGCAGATTGTGAGTATTCGCAAAAATTTAGCGCAAGCGTAATGAAAGATAATTTTTACGGGGTGCAATTTCACCCTGAAAGAAGCAGTGAAGCGGGGGAAATTTTAATTTCAAATTTTATTAAGGATATAGGATGACTCAAATCATACCCGCACTCGATCTTATAGATGGCGAAGTGGTGCGTCTTGTAAAAGGGGATTATGAACAAAAAAAAGTATATAAATACAATCCCTTGGAAAAATTCAAAGAATACGAAAAAGCAGGAGCGAAAGAACTTCATCTTGTAGATCTTACAGGTGCAAAAGATCCTAGCAAAAGACAACTTGCTTTGATAGAAAAATTAGCCAAAGAAGTCAATGTCAATTTGCAAGTAGGTGGAGGCATACGCTCTAAAGAAGAAGTTAAAGCTTTGCTTGATTGTGGAGTAAAAAGAGTAGTTATAGGATCTATGGCGATTAAAGATGCGACTTTATGTCTTGAAATTTTAAAAGAATTTGGTAGCGAAACTATAGTTTTAGCCTTAGATACGATTTTAAAAGAAGATTATGTTGTGGCTGTAAATGCTTGGCAAGAAGCAAGCGATAAGAAGCTTATGGAAGTTTTAGATTTTTATAGCAATAAAGGCTTAAAACACATACTTTGCACAGATATTTCAAAAGATGGCACCATGCAAGGAGTAAATATAAGACTTTACAAACTTATCCATGAAATTTTTCCTAATATTTGCATTCAGGCAAGTGGTGGAGTAGCAAGCTTAAAAGACCTTGAAAACTTAAAAGGAATTTGTAGTGGGGTTATCGTAGGAAAAGCTTTATTAGACGGAGTTTTTAGCGTAGAAGAAGGGATAAGATGCTTACAAAACGCATAATTGCATGTTTAGATGTCAAAGATGGCAGAGTAGTAAAAGGAACACAATTTAAAAACCATAAAGATATGGGAGATATCATAGAGCTTGCTAGGTATTATTCTCAAAATGATATTGATGAGCTTGTTTTTTATGATATTGCTGCAAGCGCTAGAAAAGAACGCATATCAAGAGAATGGGTAAGTGAAGTAGCAAAAAATATCAATATTCCTTTTTGTGTTGCAGGGGGTATTAAAAGCGAAGAAGATGCAGCTGAACTTTTAGCTAATGGGGCAGATAAAATTTCTATCAATTCTCCTGCTTTAAATGATCCAAGCCTAATCACACGCCTTGCTAAAAGCTTTGGCGTACAATGCGTAGTAGTAGGGATTGATAGTTTTAAAGATGAAAATGGAAATTTAAAAGTATTTCAATACACAGGCGATGAAAAAACAAGCAAGCATAGTGGAAAAAGCACTTTAGAATGGGTTAAAGAAGTGCAAGATCTAGGTGCAGGCGAAATTGTTTTAAATATGATGAATCAAGATGGCGTTAAAAATGGCTATGATTTAGAACAATTAGAAGCTGTATATAAAATTTGTAAAGTACCTTTGATCGCAAGTGGGGGAGCAGGAAAAATGGAGCATTTTTTAGAAGCTTTTAAACTAGGCATAGATGGGGCTTTAGCTGCTTCTGTTTTTCATCAAAAACTTATAGACATTAAAGAATTAAAAATTTATCTTAAAAATCAAGGCTTAAGTATAAGGATATAATATGCAAAATTTCAAAGAACTTAATGAAAAAATTGCTTGGCAAAAAGTGGATCATCTTTTACCTGTCATCATCCAAGATGCAAAAACTTGCGAAGTTTTAATGCTAGGCTTTATGAATAATGAAGCCTTAGAAAAAAGCTTAGAAAGTGGTAAAGTAGTCTTTTTTTCACGCACAAAACAGCGTCTTTGGATGAAGGGTGAAGAAAGTGGAAATTTCTTAAATATCGTAGATTTAAGCTTAGATTGTGATAATGACACGCTTTTAATTTTAGCAAATCCTGTAGGACCTACTTGTCATACGGGCGATATTTCTTGTTTTGAAAAAATTTCTAAAAATGCGGATTTTGTTTTTCTAGCCAGACTTGAAAAGCTTATTAATGCACGCAAAAATGCCGATGAAAATACTTCTTATACAGCAAAACTTTTCAAAAGTGGCACAAAACGCATCGCACAAAAAGTTGGTGAAGAAGGTGTAGAAACAGCTTTAGCAGCGACAGTAAAAGATAAAGAAGAGCTTATTTGTGAAGCAGCGGATTTAATGTATCATTTAAGTGTTTTACTTGTAGATGCAAATCTTAGTTTCTCAGATGTGATTTCAAAGTTGAAAGAAAGACATAAAGCTTAAAGCTTTATGTAAATAAATTTATATCAATGCAAGGCTTCGTTAAGTTTGACTGCTTTTTTATTTAAAGCTACTATCATAGCACCGCTTATAGAATCTTGACGGAAATGTAGCCCATTTAAACCTTTAAGCTCTAAGCCTTTGTAAATTTCTTTATCAAAATTAAAATAAGGATTAAGTTTAGCAAGCTCTTCGGCATCTTTGAGTAAAAATTTCGTTCCTTCTAGCACCGCAATACCTGCATCAACTATACAATTATCCCCTAAAGGAATTCCTGTCACTGAATTAGCCCCTAAAAGACAAGCCTTACCTACACTTATAGCATTACCACTTGTTCCACTTAAAACACCTAAAATCGAAGCTCCACCACCTACATCAGAACCTTCTCCTACTATAGCACTTGAACTAATACGCCCTTCAACCATACAAGCTCCTGTTGTGCCTGCATTAAAATTCACATAACTTGCCCCTGGCATGATGGTTGTTCCTGCTGCTAAAGACGCACCCATTCTTACTTTAGAGCTTTCTAAAATTCTTGTATTATCCTCAGGGATAATATGTGCTAAAAATCTTGGAAATTTATCAACAAAATCGATTTTTGGGTATTGATTGCTCATTTTTAAACGCATTTCATTTGCTCTTAAATACTCAAGCTCGATAGGCTTATCATCACTCCAAGCTACATTGCTTAAAAGTCCAAAAGCTCCATTTAGATTGATACTTCTTAAAGGTACTTTTTTAGTAGAAAGCAAATAAAGTTTTAGATAAACACTTTCTACACTTAAAGGTTCTTTATCCTCAAAAAGACAAACAAAAGCAAATTCATCGTCTTTAAATTTATCTTTGATAATCTTTAATAAATCAATATTTTGATGCCCCTCTTCTTCTAAAAAAGGTTTAAAACAAGAAAGTGCAAAATCAATATCTTCTAATTTTAAAGTTTGTACAAACTCACTCGCATTAAAATCAATCTCCACACCCCTTTGCATAAAAGCTTCAAGCATAATTGCTGCTGAGCCAAAATTTTGCTCGTAATTAATCAAAGCAAAGCTTGCTTGTAAGATTTTATTTTTATTCAACTGTCCTCTATCAAGCCTTGCCATACCAAAAGCTTTAGGTTTTTTATAACCACTTTTTTGCTCAATTTGTTTGATTAAAAGTAAAAATTCTTCTTTAGTATTAATCATTTTCTTTTCCTTATCCACTTAATTTTTAATGCGAACACGCACTTTTTCCATTCATCACAGGTTGTATAGCAGAATTATCCGCACCGCCTTCATTGTTAATCTTTTCTATAAAGCTCCAAATTTTTTCAGCCGCCATTAAATAACGCTTTGAACTCACACTTTCAGGGTGATAAAAACTCACAGGCTTGCCTTCATCTCCACCTTCTCTTACTATCATTTCTATAGGAATTTGTACTAAAACTTCACTTTTATAAGCTTTTGCCATATCCTCAGCTGTTCCTTTGCCAAAAATATCATACTCTTTACCATTATCAGGACATAAAAATCCACTCATATTTTCAATCACACCCGCTATAGGAATGTGAAGTTTATTAAACATATCTAAAGCTCTTTTACTATCGTCTAAAGATACGGTTTGAGGTGTGCTTACGCAAACTCCTGCAGTAATAGGAATACTTTGTGCAGAAGTAATTTGCGCATCACCTGTTCCTGGAGGCATATCTAAAAACAATACATCAAGTTCAGGCCAAATCACATCAGCTAAAAGTTGCTCGATTGCTTTCATAATCATAGCTCCACGCCACATAAGACCTTGACCCTCTTCGATCAAAACCCCCATACTCATCATATAAACACCATGAGTTAAAATAGGCTTTAATCTCTGCCCTACTACTTCAGGCTGAGTTTTGGTTTCACCTAGCATTCTTGGAATATTTGGCCCATAAATATCCGCGTCTAAAATACCTACTCTTTTTCCCATTTTAGCCATGGAAATTGCTAAATTTACTGTAGTTGTAGATTTACCCACACCACCTTTTCCACTTGAAACCATGATGAAATTTTTTACTTGTGGAGCGATATTTTTTCCACTTCTTGAATTACTTTTTTCTTCAGGAATTTTTGGAGTGATGATATTAAGTTCGATATTTTTTAAAGCCAAACTCGATAAAGCTTCAGTAGCATTTTTACGAATTTCATTAACTACTTCAGGATTTGCTGAAACGATTTCTATATCAATGAATACACCATCATCTTGAATTTTAATATCTTTTACAAAGTTAAAACTCACTATATCCTTTTCAAAACCAGGATATTTTACAGTTTTTAATTTCTCTAAAATTTGTTCTTTCATGTTTTTTCCTTATCTTTTAAAAAAATCAATTTTACTAATAAAATGATAAAATTTAGCTTTTTATAAGTGTATAATATGGTAACATTATAAAAACCAACAATATTAAAAAGAGGAATGAAAAAATGAGTGAAATGAGCCTCATTATGTTAGCAGCTGGAAATTCTACTCGTTTTAACACAAAGGTAAAAAAACAATTTTTACGACTTGGAAATGACCCTCTTTGGCTTTATGCAACAAAAAATTTAAGCTCTTTTTATCCTTTTAAAAAAATAGTTGTTACCTCTAGTAATATCGCTTATATGAAAAAATTTGCTAAAAACTATGAATTTATAGAAGGTGGTGATACCAGAGCAGAATCCTTAAAAAAAGCCTTAGCGCTCATAGATAGTGAATTTGTTATGGTAAGTGATGTAGCAAGGGTATTGGTGAGTAAAAATTTGTTTGATCGTTTGATTGAAAATTTAGATAAAGCAGATTGTATTACCCCTGCTTTAAAAGTTGCAGATACAACACTTTTTAACAATGAAGCCTTACAAAGAGAAAAAATCAAACTCATTCAAACCCCTCAAATTTCTAAAACCAAATTGCTTAAAAAAGCTTTGGATCAAAACCTAGAATTTACAGATGATAGTACAGCTATAGCTGCAATGGGTGGAAAAATTTGGTTTGTTGAAGGTGAAGAAAATGCAAGAAAACTAACCTTTAAAGAAGATCTTAAAAAGCTTGATTTACCTAAACCTAGCTTTGAAATTTTTACTGGCAATGGTTTTGATGTGCATGAATTTGGAGAGAATCGCCCTTTGCTTTTAGCAGGAGTGCAAATTCATCCTATTATGGGGCTTAAAGCACACAGCGATGGAGATGTTTTAGCTCACTCTTTAACCGATGCGATTTTAGGTGCTGCAGGACTTGGAGATATAGGAGAGCTTTATCCTGATACTGATATGAAATTTAAAAATGCCAACTCCATGGAGCTTTTAAAACAGGCTTATGATAGAGTCAGAGAAATAGGTTTTGAACTCATTAATATAGACATTTGCGTCATGGCACAAAGCCCTAAACTTAAAGACTTTAAACAAGCTATGCAAAGCAATATAGCTCATACTTTAGATTTAGATGAATTTAGAATCAATGTTAAAGCCACAACAACGGAAAAATTGGGTTTTATTGGAAGAAAAGAAGGTATGGCGGTGCTTAGTAGTGTAAATTTAAAATATTTTGATTGGACAAGATTATGAAAGTTTTAATTATTGAAAATGAAATTTATCTAGCGCAAAGCATTAGCATTAAACTAAGTGATGCTGGATATAGCTGTGAAATTATAAACTCGTTTGATGAATACAATGGTGCAAAATACTATGATATTGTACTGCTTTCTACAAATACTAATAATTTTCTAAAAGCCGTAGGTCAGTTTAAGCATAGTATTATTATTTTGCTTATTTCTTATATAAGCACAGATACAGTTTCAAATCCTTTGAAATTAGGTGCTAGTGATTATATTCAAAAACCCTTTATGATAGAAGAGCTGATTAGAAAAATAAAGCATTATCAAGATTTTAGAAAACTTTCAATCCTTAATAAAGCTTATCAAAGCTATATCAAATCAAGATTAGAAACAATCAAAATTCCAGAGTATAATTATAAAAAATTAAAACTTCCATTGATATTAAAATCCAACAAGCAAAGCAGTGCTGATGCTTTTGTTTTTAATTATGTAAATGAATGTGACATTACTCTTTCTTTTATTGATTTAACATCTACAAATTCAGTTGAAAAAGTTATGAAACTTCCCACAGAAAACAATCTCTTATTTTTGAGTAATTTTCAAGCATTAAAAGCAGCAGAAAAGGAAAAACTCCTAGATTTTATACAAAACAAAAATGTTATTTTGCATACCAATTCAAATACAGATGATTTAAAAATAAACTGCATTAATTTAAATGATAATGAAAAAAATATCGATAGCAATGAAATTTTAACCATAGATGAGTATGTAAAATATGTTATTATAAACTACCAAAATATATTTCCTGATACTGATCTTTCAAAAAAATTAGGCATTTCACGTAAATCTTTATGGGAAAAAAGGAAGAAATATGAAATCAGCAAGAAAAAATAAAAACATTACCATAGATCAAAATGAATTTGGCATCTTATCACTTATTAAAGAAGGTTTGCTAGGCACTTGCACTCATTTAATGAATGAAAAAGAAGTCAATGAAATCATTAAATCAGGAAAATTTAAAGGAGAAAGTTTTCCCTATCCCTTAAGCTTTGCACCAAAAAATGCTGAAGAAGCACTAAATGATATAAAATCTGGCGATAGAATCGATCTCATACTAGATGAAAAAGTAGTAGGACATATAGATTTTAAAAGCCAATTTAAAAATAATAAAAAATTTTCTGATATTTTCAATCCCAACACTTGCTCTCTAAAAGACATAGGAACAACTTGCATAAGTGGAAAAATAGAAATTTACAATTCTCAAATTAAAAAAATAAAAGAAAATTTTCAACAAATCAAAAACAATCTTAATGCACAAAAAATTACCGCTATAGTTTCAAGTTTTGATCCTTTGCATCGTGCCCATGAAAGAATGTTTCGTTGGACTATTGATAAAGCAGATTTAGTTGTAATTTTTCTTGTAGAATCTTTTGATACAAATGGGTTTGAATTCGAACTTAAAGAAGCTTATTTGAAAAAATTTATTCAAAACTATCTTCCACCGGATAGAATTTTCATTTTTCCATTAAAAAATATTAATATTTTTCACGCTCATTTAAATCCTGGCCTAGAAAGCATTATCGCAAAAAGTCTAGGTTGTACCAAACTAGTAGTAGGACAAAATCATACAGGACTTGGAATGTTTTATGATGATAATCAACCAAAAACCATACTTGATGATTTTTCCAAGGATTATGGCATAGAAGTGATTGTTTTACCTGAATTTGTATTTTGCGATCAATGTCGCATGATTGTCAGCACAAGATCTTGCCCTCATGGTTGTCACCACCATTTGCACTATAATTCTCAGTCTTTAAAAGATTTGTTAAGAGCGGGCATCATTCCTCCAGCAATTTTCATGCGCAAGGAAGTATCTAGTGTTATTTTAACTTCTCTTTTTCCAAATAGATTAAAAAATATGCAAAAAATTTATAATGAGCTTTTTCCAACTGATGGAATTTTAGAATACAAAAATGATGAAGAATTTTATCAAAAACTTTTAGAAATTCATCAAATGTCTTATATGGTGTAACAAAATGCAAAAATTATTTTTAACTTTTTTTTATTCAGGTTCTATAAAAAAGGCAAGTGGGACTTTTGGTACTATCGCTGCTTTAATACCTGCTTTTTTTATACTTAAATATCTTGGGATTAATACTTTGTTTTTACTAAGCATTTTAATTTTTGTTGCAAGTATTCGTGTTATAGATGATTATGAAAAAAAAACAGGAATTCACGATGATAAACACATAGTTATCGATGAAGTTGCTGGGGTTTTTCTTGCTTGTGCTATTGCAGCAAGTGCTGAAAACTCGATAGTCAATTTTATTTTGGCTTTTGTTTTATTTAGACTCTTTGACATTACAAAACCTTCTATTATTGGCAAGATAGATAAAAAAGTCAAAGGCGGACTAGGTGTAATGCTTGATGATATGCTAGCAGGATTGTTTGCTGGACTTTTAAGTGCGGTAATTTATGGATTTTTACTCAAATTTAATTTAGTTTTTTGGGATATAAATTTAAAAGATTTATTTTGAAATTTTGCTTAAATTAATGAAATTTTAAATTTTATTCTTATATAATTTAGTCTTTAATTTCAAAAAAGGAAAATATAAATGGCAAACCATAAATCTGCTGAAAAAAGAGCAAGACAAACTATTAAAAAAACAGAAAGAAATAGATTCTATAGAACAAGACTTAAAAATATAACTAAAGCCGTAAGAGAAGCTGCAGCAAATGGAGATAAAAATGCTGCTAATGAAGCTTTAAAAGTAGCTAATAAAAGCATTCATGCTATGGTAAGTCGCGGTTTCATTAAAAAACAAACTGCTTCTCGCCGTGTAAGCCGCTTAGCCCTTTTAGTAAATAAAATCGCATAATTTTCTATATAGTTTTTAATGTTAGCTAGCAAACTAGATCCTTTTTTAAAACGCTTTGAAGAGTTAAATTCTCTTCTTAGCAGTTCTGATATACTCAACGATATCAGTAAAATGACTACACTCTCTAAAGAACAAAAAAATTTAGAACCTATCGTTTTAAAAGCTAAAGAGTATTTAAAAACTTTAGACAATATAGAAGAAAATAAAGCTTTGCTAAACGATCCAGAACTTGGGGAACTTGCAAAAGAAGAACTAAAAATTTTAGAAGAATTAAAACCAAAACTTGAAGAAGAGATTAAAATTTTACTTCTTCCTAAAGATCCCAATGATGAAAGAAATATTTTTCTTGAAATTCGTGCAGGCACAGGTGGCGATGAGGCATCTTTATTTGTAGGAGATCTTGTAAAAGCTTATGCAAGATATGCTGAAAATCGCGGCTATAAACTTGAGATTGTAAGCTCTAGCGAAGGAAGTGTAGGTGGATTTAAAGAAATCATCATGCTTGTTAAAGGAACAGGGGCTTATTCAAGACTTAAATATGAAGGTGGAACGCACCGTGTTCAAAGAGTTCCTCAAACAGAATCCCAAGGACGCGTGCATACTTCTGCTATCACCGTGGCAGTAATGCCAGAAGTTGATGATATAGAAATCGAAATCAATCCAAACGATCTTAAAGTTGATGTTATGCGATCTTCAGGACATGGTGGACAAAGTGTAAATACTACTGATTCGGCTGTTCGTATCACTCATATCCCTACAGGTATAGTTGTAGTCAATCAAGATGGAAAAAGCCAACACAAAAATAAAGAAAGTGCGATGAAAGTCCTAAAAGCAAGGCTTTATGAAATGCAAGAGAGTGAAAGACTAGCAAAAGAAAGTGAAGCAAGAAAATCACAAGTAGGAAGCGGAGATAGAAGCGAACGCATTCGCACTTACAATTTTCCACAAAATCGTATCAGTGATCATAGAATAAATCTTACTTTATATCGCTTAGATGCCATTATGCAAGATGGGCTTTTTGATGAAATCATAGAACCTTTAATCACTCATCATCAAGCCCAAGCTTTACAAGAACAAAATTTATAAGATTTTATACAAATTAATGCTTATGTGGGAATTTATGTGGATTTCCACTAGCACCTACATGTGTAACATTTCCATTTTCTATATCATAAGCTTGACCAAAACCTTTTACAAAGCGTCCTTTTTTAAATTCAAGCTTTACTAGATGAAAATCAAGCATCTTGCGTATAGTTTTAATGCCTCCTTCTCCTCCGGTTTGTTTTTCAAACTCATCATAAATTTGATCAAATCTTTCACCTCTCTCTAAAAAGCTTGCATTTACTCTATAGCGCAATCTTTTGCGCAGTATAACAGAAGCAGCTTTACTCTCATCCTCTAAAAACATTATTTCTATATTGTTTGGATTTACTTTGATGTTGTTAAAATGTTCGCTTACTTCACTTATATAAATATAATTTCCCCATTGTGTGCTTACAAAAGGTGCATACGAGCAAACAACTTCTCCATTTGCATTTAAAGTTGCCAAAGCTACAGAATTAAAACTTAGCATAAATTCATTTAATTCTTTTTCTACGCCACTAAAATTTTGCTCGCTCTTTGCACTCATGCAAAGGGATATTATAGTATCTTTAATCGTGTTTTCATCGGCTTTTTTAGGAAATTCCACTCGTAAATTTTCTTTATCATTGTAAACAAGATCCAAGCCATTAAAATCAACACTTTTTAGAAAAACATCTTGCACTTGCTCAATACCACCAAATTTTTTACAAAGATCAACTAAATTTGATTTATGATGATCATTCATATGAGAAATAATGCTTTCAAAATTCATTTTTATCCTTTCTTGATTTTAAAATAAAATATTAAAAAAAATGGTATCAATTATCAAATTAAAAATAACTTAAAATATATAAATTATCTATTTTAACAAAAATTTATACTAAATTAAGTTAATAATGGATAAATTTAGTTCTAAATTATTATGATATAAATTATCATTATTTATTTTATTTAAGGAGTAAAATTTGCATCCAAATAAAAAAGCTTTTAAGTTATCTTTATTTGCATTATTGCTAATAACTAATTTAAATGCACAAGAGTCAAATGAAGCTATTAAATTACAAAAAGTTGTTGTTAGTGCAACAGGTTTTGAGCAAGATGCAGACTCAAATTTACGCAATGTAATCAGCATAGAAGGCAAAGATCTGCAAAATAAAGGTTATGTTTCCTTAGAACAAGCCTTAGAAAGAATTTCAGGCATTAGTTTTGTAAATTTTGGACTTGGACGCAATATAGATATGCGTGGACAAGGAGATAAATCCAATATAGCTGTAAAAGTTATGATCGATGGGCGTGCTATTAATATTCTTGATAATTCCCATGGTGTAACCCCGCTAGATAGTATCAATTTAGATAATGTAGAACGCATAGAAATCATACCTGGAGGTGGGTCTGTGCTTTATGGAAGTGGTACTAGAGGGGGTGTGATTAATATCATTACAAAAAAACAAAAATCAGATGCTTTTGCTATAAATTTAAAAAGCAGTGCTTATGATCATGGTGGAATAGGTGGAAATTTAGGTATCAATGGCGCCAAACAAATAAATGAAAATTTAGCTTTTAGCTTTGATATACAAAGTTTTAATCTTGATGGATATCAAGAAGGTTATAATGAAAAAGGTTATTTTATCAACACAAAAACCTATATTGATATCAATGATAATAGCGATTTAACTTTGGGGTATAATTATTTTAAAAGCAAAAATACCAGCAGTGGCTATCTAACAAAAGCACAAGCTCAAAGCGATCCAACTCAAAAAGGCAATAGTGACAATATCACACAAATCAATCGCCCTGAAATTTCTTTGGATTATCATTACTATTTTGATGATATATGGGAATTTAACCTAGAAGCTTTTTGGCAAAATCAAAAGATCAACTATCTAAAAGATGTTTCTGAAATGAGCTCTATGGGGCTAAGCGTCCCTGTATATCAAAATGGAAGTGGTTTTGAAGACACGCTTACAGGGATAAGTTTAAAAAACAAACTAAATTATGCAAATAATTCTTATTTTATTTTTGGTTATGAATTTGCAAACCATGATGCAAAAAGAACAAGCATTATTCATTATGATGTAAATGCCGGCAAATTTCAAATGAGTCACACCATGACAACGCTTATGGATATGGATAAACAAAGCCATTCTATTTTCGCTCTTGATTCTCATGAATTTAACGATATTTTTAGTATTTCAGGTGGAGCAAGATATGAATATAGTCTTTATGACACAAATAGAAATTACACTAGCAATATGGTTATATCAAACATTCCTAAACCAAGCACTCCAGAACTTTTTTCAACCGATGATACAAGTCATAACTTCGCCTTTGAAATCACTCCAAATTTTAAATACTCAGACACAGGAAAGCTTTATATCAAATACGAAAGAGGTTTTGTCTCTCCAAGTCCAGCACAATTTGTCAATAAGGATAAAATTTCACAAAAGTATTATTCTGCAAATTTAAATCCTGAGATCTTTGATACCTTTGAACTAGGAATTGATGATTTTTGGTGGGATTTTTACGGCTTTAATCTAACTTTATTTTACACCCTAAGCAAAGATGAAATTTCTTATCTTGGAAACCCTCATGCCACAGGTGGAGGATTTTGGCAATATTATAATATAGATCAAACTCGCCGTTTAGGAGTAGAATTAAGTCTGAGTCAAAATTTTTTAGATGATGATTTAATCTTTAGAGAAAGTCTAACTTATCTTGATGCTAAAATTTCTAAAGGTGTTAATGACGGCATGAGAATTCCTTATGTTTCAAAAATCAAAGCCACAGCTGGGCTCGAATACGCTTGGAATAAAAATTTCTCAAATTTTATTGATTTAACCTATTTTTCTAGAGCAAAAGATGGTGGAACTATAGATGAAAATACAGGAAAAATGTCTAAAAATTCTTGGATAAGGGATTATTTTTTAACAGATATTGGTATGAAATATAATTATAAAAAATTACAAATTTTAGCAGGAATTCGCAATCTTTTCGATAAAAGATACTACACATACCAAGACAGTATAAATGATCAATACCTAGTTGGGAATGGCAGAAACTACTATGTTGAATTTAAATACGCATTCTAAAATTTTAGTGATTATAGGGCTTTTGGTAGCTTATATAATCGCTTCTTTTACAGCACTTTGCTTAGGAGATAAGAATTTAAACCCAAAAGAACTTTTTTCATATATCTTTAGCCAAGATGAAATTTTAAGACAAATCATCATAGATGGACGCTTGCCACGCATTATAATGGCGATTTTAATCGGTATGCTTTTAGCTAGTAGTGGGGCTATCACTCAAAATGTATTTTCAAATCCTATAGCCGATCCTTATATCATAGGTATAGCTTCTGCGGCAACCTTTGGTGCGGTTTTGGCGTATTTGTTAAAATTGAATGATTATTATTATGGAATTTTAGGTTTTGTTTGCTCTGCCTTTTTTGCTCTAGGGGTTTTTAAAATTTCTTCTAAAGCTTCTATAGCAACTTTACTCATTATCGGCATAGCAGCTTCATCTTTTTTAGGGGCTTTTACTTCTTTTTTCACTTATCTTATAGGCGAGGATTCTTTTAAAATAGTCGCTTGGCTTATGGGAAATATAGGCAATGCTTCTTGGTTTCGTGTGGGAATTTTAATCTTGCCTTTAATTTTTTGTTTGTTTTATTTTTACGCTCATAAAAACGAATTAAACATACTTTTAAGCGGAGATGATGAAGCTAGAAATCTAGGGGTAAATGCTCAAAAATTAAAAATAAATTTACTCATTGTCTCATCCTTAGCTGTATCTTTTGCGGTTGCTTTTAGCGGACTTATAGGCTTTGTTGGACTCATCATTCCTCATACTATAAGACTTTTGCTTAAAAATTATAATAATGCCTTAGTTATCCCTTTATGTACAGCATTTGGAGGATTATTTTTACTTATTTGTGATACTTTAGCAAGAACTCTTTTAGCTCCTGTGCAAATTCCGATTGGAATTTTAACTGCATTTTTTGGAGCTCCTATTTTTTTATACTTAGCTTTAAGCGCTAGGAGATTTTTATAATGCTAAAAATACATAATTTAAGCTTTGCTTATCACCAAAAAGATTTACTAAAAAATATTCATTTAGAACTTAAAAACCAAGCTTTTATAGGAATTTTAGGGCCAAATGGCTCAGGCAAAAGCACTCTTTTAAAACTTATACTTAAAAATTTAAGTCCAAATAAAGGAGTGATAAGTCTTTTTAACACAAATATCAAGGATTTTTCTCTTAAAGAATTTGCCAAAATTTGTGGCTTTGTGCCTCAAAAATCAGAATTAAACACCCCTTTAAAAGTCATCGATGTGCTTTTAATGAGTAAATATGCGAATTTAAAACACGCTTTTAGTTCTTATTCTAAAGAAGATATTTTAGAAATTAAAGAATTTGCTAAGGATTTAAGACTTGAAAATTTTCTAGAAAGAAGCATACTTTCTTTAAGCGGAGGTGAATTTCAAAGAATGCTTTTAGCAAGAGCTTTGCTTAAAAAACCAAAAATTCTTTTTTTAGATGAACCCACTTCAGCCCTTGATTTAAACTATGCTATAGAGCTTTTAAACCTTTGCGAAAAACTAATTAAAGAAAAAAATATAGCCGTTGTTGCTATCTTGCATGATTTAAATTTAGCTTCTATATTCTGCGATAAAATCCTTTTTTTAAAAGAAGGGGAGATAAAGTATTTTGGAACGAGCAAAGAGCTTTTTACTCAAGAAATTTTAAAAGAAATTTATGATTTAAACTGCGAGATTATTTATAAAAATTCTAAACCTTATATTTTAGCTTTAAAGGAGAAAAAATGAAAAAAATTTTAATTATTATGAGTTTGTTTTTAATCGCACTAAATGCAAAAGAACGCCTTGTAGTGCTTGATCCTGCAAGCATAGAAACCCTTTTTATGCTTAAGGCTGAAGATCAAATCGTAGGCATTGCCACTTTACAACACTCAAATATCTATCCTAAAGATCAAACCTCAAAACTTACAAGCGTAGGCACTTTTTCAAATCCTTCACTTGAAAAAATAGTAGCACTAAAACCAAGTTTGGTGATTTTAAGCTCTTATTCTTTAAATTTAGAAGAAGGACTTAAAAATTTTGGTATCAAAAGTATCAATTTAAAAGCCGAGCGTTTAGAAGATATAACAAAAAATATCACAACCTTAGGCCAAATCACCAAGAAAGAAAAAGAAGCAGAGCTTTTAAAACAAGAATTTACCCAAAATTTAAAAAAAATAAGCGATAAACCCCTAAATAAAAGTGCGATTTATCTTTATTCTAGCAACCCTTTAATGGCCTTTAATGATAATTCTTTAATAGCTGATATTTTAAGACTTATAGGGATTAAAAATTTAAGTCCGCAAAGTCAAATTTCAAGACCTGTTATATCAGCAGAATACATACTTAAACAAAATCCAGATATACTCATTCTTGGAATGGATGCCAAAAATAATCTTTTAGATACAAATGCTTTATTGAAAAATACCAAAGCAGTTAAAACAGGAAGTATTTATTTTAACAAAGATACACATATATTATTACGCCTTAGTCCTAAGATAATAGATAGAATTCAAGAATTTAAAACAAAGCTAGAAAATAACAATTTTTAATCACCCAATCTTGCTTTAAAAAATTCGCAAGTTTGACAAAGTTTTTCTATGCGTTTATCTTCTTCAAAAGCTTTTTTCATCATCTTTATACGCGGTGATTTAAAAAGCTTATCAAAGTTATTTTCAAAAACATTTCCTAAGTTAATATCTGCTTTAGTATCCAAACAGCAAGGCACTAAACTTCCATCACTTAAAATCCCAATTTGCTCTTTTAAAGCATGGCATTTTCCTTTTTTATAAAGGGGTTTATCTTTTAAATTTGGCCATTTAAAAAGTTTATTTTGATGAAGCAAAATATGTCTTTGCAAGCGATTTTTACTTAAGCTTGCATTGATCTTGGCTTCAAATTCTTTGGCTAAAAACTCATAAATTTTTAAATTTGACTTAGGTGCTTTAAAATTAGCATCTAAATTCCAAAGTCTTAGATTGATAAAAGAAAGGCTTTTTTGCTCTAAATGCTTTTTGCAAAGTTCTAAAATAGGCTTAAAATACTGTTCTAAAGAAATTTTGCTTTGACTTAAAAAAGACATTAAAGAAATATTGATTTGATGGATATTCTCATACCCTAACAATAAAGCTTGATTTTTAGAATTTAGATAAAAGCCACTTGTAGTGATTTCAAGTTTCATAGCTTCACCTTTTGCGATTTTTAGATAATTTTCCAAATTAGGTAAAAGCAAAGGATCACCCAAAAGATGAAAGGTAAAAAGCTCAGCTTTATTAGAAATTTCATAAGCTAAGTTTTGAAATTTTTCTTCACTCATTACCCCGCGAATTCCTTTTTGAGAAGGACAAAAATCACATTTTAAACCACAAATATCGCTTAATTCTATATATATTTTTTTAAATTTCATTATATTTCCTAGAGTAAACATTTTACCAAAATTTATGAAATTTATTAAAATATGTAACATTTTTATCGATATTTTTATCTTTTTTATTTCTCTTCTTTATTTTTAAATATATTAAACAAAAATCACACTATACTTAAATAAAAATCTAAAATTAAGGAAGGGTTTATGCAAGAGCTTACTCGCACGAAAAAAATTCGCTCTATTATTGCTGCAAGTAGCGGAAATTTAGTAGAGTGGTTTGATTTTTATATCTATGCTTTTACAGCAACTTATTTTGCTCATACTTTTTCAACTTCAGATAATCCTGTTATCCAGCAAATCAATGCCTTTGGGGTTTTTGCAGCAGGATTTTTTATGCGTCCTATAGGCTCTTGGCTTTTTGGCTCTTTAGCTGATAAAGTAGGTCGTAAAAAATCTATGGTTATATCAGTGGTTTTAATGGCTTTAGGCTCTTTTATGATAGCAGCCTTACCAAGCAAAGATACAGTGGGCGATCTTGCTATTATCTTGCTTTTAATAGCAAGACTTATTCAAGGTCTTAGTGTAGGCGGGGAGTATGGCATAGCAGCTACTTATCTTTCAGAACTTGCTACGGAAGGAAAACGCGGTTTTTACTCATCTTTTCAGTATGTAACCCTAATAGGTGGTCAACTTTTGGCCGTTGCAAGCATTAGTATAATGTTTTTATTTTTTAGCATTGATGATATGAAAGATTATGCTTGGAGAATACTTTTTGTAATAGGCGGAATTT
This sequence comes from Campylobacter sp. BCW_4321, assembly GCF_001763075.1. Classification (NCBI taxonomy): domain Bacteria; kingdom Pseudomonadati; phylum Campylobacterota; class Epsilonproteobacteria; order Campylobacterales; family Campylobacteraceae; genus Campylobacter; species Campylobacter sp. BCW_4321. The sequence goes on from NZ_MJYA01000003.1 coordinate 53,123, forward strand.
TAGCACTAGGCTCGCTTTTTGTAAGAAAAATGATGAATGAAAGTGCTACAAAACTTCACCAGCATGAAGATCGTGGTACTTTAAAGGCATTATGCAAATCTTGGAAACCTTTTTTAATGGTACTTGGAGTTACCTCTGGAGGTTCTTTAGCTTTTTACACCATTACAACTTATACTAAAACTTTTATGGAAAATACGGGTATGGATAAAATGCTTGTTAATAATCTTTTCTTAGGTGCTTTATTTATACTAATGATCATTCAACCTCTTTTTGGATATATAGGAGATAAAATAGGTCACAAACGATCTTTAATTGTATTTTGTATTTTGGCATTGGTAGGAATTTATCCTATTTTTTCACTTATAGCCAATAACGCACAAAATAATCCTTCTTTGACATTTATGTTGGTGGTATTATTGTTTGTTATTTTAAGTTTTTATACTTCAGTTGCTGGGATTTTTAAAGCAAAACTTTTTCCTGAACATGTAAGAGCTTTAGGGACAGGTTTGGGTTATGCTATTTCAAATGCTGTTTTTGGAGGATCTGCTCCTTGGGTTGCTTTACAATTTAAAAATGCAGGTATAGAAAATGGCTTTTTTATATATATAGCTATTTTTACAATCATCATGCTTATAGCTACTTTATGTTTGCCTAAAAAATCAGAGCTTAATTAATTTTAACGCTTTTAAAGAAAGTGCCGAAAGTGCGGTACTTTCTAACTCTTTTAAGGTTTTAAATTCATAATTTTTATTTTCATTGTTTAAAATTTGATGATAAACCTTGATATTAAGTTTATACTTAGTATAGCTGTGCTTAAACTCCCCTACAAAACCCATATCTTTAGAAAGTTTATACTCTCCTTCTTTAAAAAAAGGAAAATTATACATACCCTTATAAAGCTTATCTTGGCTTTGCCCTATGGCAAATTTTTTATTAAATTCAAACAAAAAAAGATTTAAATTTACACTCTCATAAAGTATTTTTTTAGCTCTTGGATAAAGCTCTGTATGAAATTTGCCTTGGCAAAAATCATACAAAGGACAAATCCCACACTTTGCATTTTTACTCACACAAACCAAAGCCCCTATATCAAGCAAGGCTTGGTTATGATCAAAAGCATGATTTAAATTTAAAAGCTCTTTAGCTCTTTTTTCAAGTTCTTTCATGCTAGGATTTTCTAAAGCAAAAAGACGAGAAAGCACACGGCGTATATTACCATCAACAAAAGAAACCTTTTGATCATAACCAAAACAAGCTATAGCACCTGCTGTATAAGCTCCTATACCGCTTAATTTTTTTAGATCCTCAACTTCTTTGGGTAATTTAGCTTCAAACTTATCCACACATTCTAAAGCTGCCTTTTTTAAATTTCTAGCACGAGTGTAATAACCAAGTCCTTGCCAAGCCTTTAAAAGCTCATCTTCATTAGCATTAGCCAAACTTTCTAAAGTAGGAAATTTTTGCAAAAAGGGGAAATAAAACCTTTCCAAAACTGATTTAACTTGAGTTTGCTGAAGCATAATTTCGCTGATATAAACTCCATAAGCTCTATCAATATGCTTTAAACTTTCATCACAATTTTGACTTTGTAAATTACGCCAAGGTAAAGTTTTGCGTCCATTTTTTTCATACCAAAGAAGTAAATTTTCTTGTAGTTTTTCAAGCTCTTTTTTTTGCATAAATGAGAGTATAACAAAAAATTTTAAAATTTTTTGCTAAAATTAGCTCAAATTAAATTATTAAGGATATCCATGTTAGCTTTTTTTAAAGGTTTAGGTATAGGTTTTTTATGTTTATTACTTTTTGTTGCAGGAGTAGTTTTTAATGTAGAATTTTTAGGCAAAAAAGACTCTAATCATGATTTATATTTTTCAAGAAATATAGAAGTAAGCAATACACTAAAACCCGATATTTTATATGCAAATATTAATTTTTGGGCAAATGAAAATTTAAGCTCAAAAATCACATTAGACGATAGTGAAAAAGCCGAAATCACAAATACTTTCAATCAAATTTTAGAACGCTCAAAAAAAGAAAATTTTTGTAGCGGAGGAAGTTTTTCTTTAGAACCTAATTTTTCCTATAAAGATGGTATACAAACTCCAAAAGGTCAAAGATTTGATGCGAATTTAGAATGTGAATTTAAAGAAAACCAACTTGCAGATTTTAACAAGCTTTTAAATGACATCAATTCTATCATAGCTAAAAATAATTTCATCAGCGTTTCAACACCAGCCATACAAACAAAATTTTCAAAAGATACACTAAACAACAACAAAGAAAATCTCTACAAAGAGCTTTTAAAAACATCATACGAATATGAAAAAACTTACTCTTTAGATCTTAATAAAACTTGTGTATTGAAAAATTTACAAGTAAATGCCAATGCCAATATCGCACCTAGAATGCTAAATGCAAAATCTGATAATATAGAACTTTCATCTCCAATTATCGGCGAAAAAGAACAAATTTTAAGTGCAAAAGCTTTATTTATTTGCAAATAACTTAAGGCAAAATAAACTCCTTTTAAGTTTATTTTGCTATACTTTTATCTTCAATTCTTTCAGAAATTTATGCGGGAATAGCTCAGGGGTAGAGCACAACCTTGCCAAGGTTGGGGTCGCGAGTTCGAATCTCGTTTCCCGCTCCATAATCACCCGCCCGGGTGGTGGAATTGGTAGACACAAGGGACTTAAAATCCCTCGGAATTTTTCTTCCGTGCCGGTTCAAGTCCGGCCTCGGGCACCACTTTTTCAACATTATCAGGGCGACATAGCCAAGCGGTAAGGCATGGGCCTGCAAAGCCTTGATCTCCGGTTCGAATCCGGATGTCGCCTCCAAAAAGGCAAAACTTTACTTTATCGGGAGATGGCTGAGTGGTCGAAAGCGGCGGTCTTGAAAACCGTTGAGGGTCACACCTCCAGGGGTTCGAATCCCTTTCTCCCGGCCACCAAAACTTTCTAGTTTATCAAGCTTATGTCATTCCTAAAATTATAAAGGATGCTACAGATGAAAAATAATTTCGGTCTTACTATTTTTGTTATATCCTAAAAAACTTAGAAAAACTATGGTTAATATAACTAAAAATAAGAAATACAAATGGAAAATTTAGAATTTATTATCTTAAAACAAAAATATAAAATTTTAAAAATATGTCAAATTTTAAAATACAAGGTAGCCAAATGAAAGAATTTTATATGAATTTAGCTTTAAATGAGGCTTGGAAATATCAGTTTTTAACCTATCCGAATCCGGCTGTAGGCTGTGTAATCTTAGATAAAAATGAAAAAATTTTAGCCATAAAAGCTCATGAAAAAGCTGGATTGGCTCATGCAGAACTTAATGCCATAGCTCATGCTTTTAAAAGTTTAAGACCTGAAATTTCATTGCCTAAAGAAGCAAACGCTTTACATGAGTTTATTTGCAAAAACCATCAAGGTGTATTTAAAGATAGTATAGCTTTTGTAACACTTGAACCTTGCTCTCATCAAGGAAAAACGCCTCCTTGCGCAAAACTCTTTAGCGAGCTAGGTTTTAAAAAAATTTTCATCAGCGTTAAAGATGAAAATAAAATCGCAAGTGGTGGGGCTGAATTTTTAAAAAAACAAGGCATAGAGGTTGAATTTGACATACTTAAAGAAGAAGGAAAAAAACTTTTAAAACCTTTTTTAAAATGGCAAAAAGGGCAATTTAAACTTTTTAAATTAGCCCTTTCTATGAATGGCTCGCCTCTTGGCAAAATCGTAAGCAATGATCTAAGTCGCACTTATACACATAAAATTAGAGCGGTGATTGATTTGCTTGTAGTCGGTGGAGAAACCATAAGAAAAGATCACCCTATACTAGATGCTAGGCTTTGCAAAGCAAAAGCGCCTAATCTTTGTATCTTAAGCCGTCAAAATATAGATAATTTTGATAAAAATATCCCTTTATTTAAAGTTCCAAACCGCCAAATTTATACCCAAATTCCAAGTGAAGCTAAATTTTTAATGTATGAGGGTGGAGAAAATTTTCTCAAAATCTTTAAAGATGAAATAGATATGTTTTTGATTTTCCAAAGTTCAAGTTTAAATGATGAAAAAAATGTTACAATACCTTTAAATTTCAAGCCACTTTATAGGAATTTTTTAGGGAGCGATACTTATGGCATTTATGAACTTTAGTGGATTTTTTTATGCGAGAAATGATTTAAGATTATTTAAAATAGAAAAGAAAAATGAATTAAAATCCTTTTTTTACAAAGACTACACCTTATCAAGCTATAAAGATGCTTTAAATTTAAACAATGAAATCTTTTTTTATCAAAGTTTAAAAGAAGGCTTATTTAAAGAAAATGATGAAATTTTAGTTTCAAATTTGGGTAAAAAGATCATACTTTTTAGAAATTTCACTCAAAATTGCGATAATTTTAATGAAGCAAAATTAAAACAAATATTGCTTTTATTTTTTTTATTATTAGCGAGTGTATTTTTTGCAAGTTTGGCTATGATTAATGAATTTGGAGCCATAGATCTTGTTTTTTTAATGATTTGCTTATTGCTTTTAGTGATGGGAGTAATTAATCTTGGCTTGCTTTTTAAGCAAATTCGTATTCTTAAAAGTTTTTCCAAAGAAGAAATGAAAGAATTTTTAAGTCAAAGAATGAAAAAATACACTAAAGTGTAAAAACACTTTAGCATACTGTTTTTAAATTTGTAGCAAGACCACCTAAAGAAGTTTCTTTGTATTTATAATTCATATCTTTTCCTGTTTCATACATGGTTTCTATAACCTCATCAAGGCTTACCATAGGAGTAGATTTACGTGTCATTGCCATTCTAGCAGCACTTATAGCCTTAATAGCTCCAAAGGCATTTCTTTCTATGCAAGGAATTTGCACAAGCCCTGCAACTGGATCGCAAGTTAAACCTAGATGATGTTCCATTGCCATTTCAGCAGCGTTGCATGCTTTAAAAGCATTAGCCCCTAAAACTGTTGCCATAGCCGCAGCTGCCATCGAACTAGCACTACCAATTTCTGCTTGACAGCCTGCTTCTGCTCCGCTAATACTTGCATTTTTCTTATAAAAAGAACCTATAAGCATTGCTGTTAATAAAAACTCTATAGCCTTTTCATCGCTAAAACCTATAGTATGATTTTTAAGATAAAGCATAACAGCAGGGATAACAGCACATGCTCCATTTGTTGGCGCGGTTACAACTTTTGCTCCGCTAGCATTTTCTTCAGCAATCGCAATAGCATATAAAGAAATAAAATCTATAATGCCCATAGGATCAGCTGTCATCGCCACTCTTTCTTTAAGTCCTTTGGCTCTACGCTTTAAATGAAGTTTTCCAGGCAAATAATCTTCATTTGGATGCGTACCATTATAATACACTTCTTGCATTACTTCCCAAATTTCAAGACAATAAGCACGAATTTCCTCTTTAGTGTGAAATTGCAATTCATAACGATAAGAAAGCTCTGCTAAATCCCAATCTCTTTTATCGCAAAGCTCTAAAGCTTCTTTTGCATTGTTAAGCTCTATATCTAGTTTTTTCTTTTTATTTTGGTTGGAATTTTTACCTTTTTTTTCTAATTGTGCAGCTGTTAAAACAAAGCCTCCACCTACAGAATAATAAGTTTCTTCATCAACTAACCCACCTTTACAATCATAAGCTTTAATCTTCATACCATTCTCATGTAAAGGTAAAAAATCTTTGGAAAATATCAAATCTTTTTCATAATTAAAACAAAGTTTTTTCTCACCACAAAAATCAATTTGAGCATTTTCAATAGCATTTTTATTTACTTCATCTTGTATTGCTGCGCTTAAATTTTTAGCTTCTAGGCCATTTAACCCCCAAATTACAGCCTTATCACTCAAGTGTCCTTTACCTGTTAATGACAAAGAACCATAAAGAGTAACCTCAACTCTATCAATTTCATCAAGCTTTTTAGCAACTTTTTTACAAAATAAATTTCCGGCAAGCATAGGCCCTAAAGTATGAGAAGAAGAAGGACCGACACCTATTTTAAAAATGCTTAAATTACTCATTTTTTATCCTTAATTTATAAAAGATTGTGAATTGCAGCAGAAATTGCAACTATTCCCATTACCAAAATAAAAAGATCTAAAAATTTATTACGAAATCTTGCCAAAATATCAAAACGATAAATACAATAAAGCGGCATCAAGAAAAGCAAAATAGCCAAAACAGGACCACCAATAGCCTCAATAATTCCTATAACACTTGGATTTTTATACGCAACAAGCCAAGCGATAACAAAGGTAATGATCGCTGTTAAAGTTTGAGCGAATTTACCTTGAATTTTACCATTACTTGCTTTATATAAAATACCGTTTAAGCCTTCTTGAGAACCAAGATAATGTCCTAAGAAACTTTTACTAATGGCCACAAGTGCAACAATAGGCCCAACATAAGTCAGCAAAGAAACTTCAGGAAATTTATTTGCTATAAAGGTAAGAATATTGATATTTTGATCTTTTGCTGATGCAAAATCTTCTGGTGTAAAAGTTAAAGCGCAAGAAAAAACAAAAAACATTACAACAAAAACCATAAGAATAATTGCCAAAGAAATAATTTTTCTAGCGCGAGGTTCAGCATAATCACCATATTCTTTTTTACAATAACAAGCAAGTGAAGAAATAATAGGAGAGTGATTAAAACTAAATACCATCACAGGAATAACAAGCCATAAAGTAACCCAAAAATTACTTGTTGAAATTACGGAAAAATCAACATTTGTAAATAATGATGAATTCCATTGTGGAATTAAAAGCAATGAAAAAATAAATAAAAATATAATAAAAGGAAAAACAAGAAAACTCATTGCTTTTGTTACAACATTTTCACCAAGAATAGAAATCAAAACCAAAACTCCAACAATCAAAAAACTCACCCACCAACGAGCAGCATGAGTAAGATCTGCATTGAAATTAAACTGATTGATTAAGAACTCAAGCAAAGTTGTTGTAAGATTAGCACTATAAACCAATAAAATAGGTAAAATAGCAAAAAAATACAAAAGTGTAATTAAAAATCCACCGCCCTTGCCAAAATAACTTTCTGCAACAAAAGTAATATCATCTTTTGGATTAGAACTTGAAAGCACAAAGCGACATAAATTTCTATGAGCTAAGTAAGTCATAGGAAAAGCTAAAACAAGTATAACTAACAAAGGTATCAATCCACCAAGCCCAGCACTAATAGGTAACAAAAGTACACCGGCTCCAATAGCTGTTCCAAAAAGAGATAAAACCCACCTTGTATCGTGACTAGTCCATTTAGGAGTATTCATTATTCTTCCTTAAATTTAAGATTACATCTCTTTTATTTTAGCAAAATATTTATAAATAATTATTTTTTAAAAAAAATATTTTAAATCTTATGTAACATTTTGTAAATTTAATTTTATAAAAAAACAATCACTTGTATCAATAAAGTATTATTTTAAAACTAAATATATTTTGGGTTTTGCAATCAAAAAAGAAAAAATTTGGAAGACTATGCTTCCAAATTTTTGCATCAAATTTTCTAAGGGAGTTAAATTTTCAAAAATTAATCTAATTTTTGACCTAGGACATTTCCTTGCATATCCGTATAAACTTTCATGTTATTATTAAACTTAAATTTATAACCATTAATTTCTTTATCTATTTCAAGAATTTGAGCATTTGGTTGAGTTGCGCTTACTTTTTTCATAACACTAGGTAAAATAGTATGTGGTAAAGCCTTATATTTTCCATCAACTTCTTTCCAATCTCCATTGATCATAAAATCAATTTCAGTTCCATCATTTAAAATTACATCATAAGAATCTATATCTTTTTTCACCAAACCAATTTGAGCGGTTTTAAAATTTTTAGAAATAAATTCTTTGGCATTATTTGGAAGTTCGCTAGCAGGAACAACCATATCTTTAGCTAAAAGCACTGTAGCACCCAACAAAGCAAGTAAAGTTAATTTTGCTTTCATAGTTTCTCCTTTTTTGTCTTGGTTGGCGAAAGTTTAACTCAAAACTGTGAAGTGAATGTGAAACTTAAAAAATAATTTTCAAGCTTTCGTTCTCAACACTTATACCTTGACTTTTTATAAATTTTATTTCTTTTCCATCTTCAAATTTTAAAATATCTTTATCTTTTAGATTAATATCATAAGTTAAAATATGTAAAACAATATCATAAATACAAAAGAAAAGTTCTTTTTTTTCTATGTTTAAATCACAAACTTCAAGTTCTAATTTATCAAAATTTCTAAGCCCATAAGTATAAGCATTAACTCCATTTTCACTAGGATAAACACTAACATATATCCAATTATATACCGGTAAGCGATTATCATCTAACATTTTTGCATTTTCTATATAAAAACTGGGCTCTAGAACAACTGCACCTGTATAAAAACCTAAAGCATGTTTATTATCCAAACATAAAGCTGCAATTTTCGTAAACATTTTAGCTTGTTCTAATTTGCTTTGATCTTGACTTAGCACCGCTATAAGAAGGTGAGCTTTATGTTTTTTAGTTTGCTCTAAGGCATCTTTCCATATAAAATTAAAATTTGCATAGTATTCTGCTTCGTGATTAGGTATAGGATTTTTAATCAAATTTAGAGTAACCAACATATTTTCATGTGAAAAAATCACTCCCTCTTTGGTAAAATTTTCATCAGCTATTTTTATATTAAATTTATCTTCTAAAATGCTTTTTAACTCCGAAAAATTAAAATCAACTTCATCAAGAAGAACAAAAGAGGTAAAATTGTGATTTAAATCTATAGTCATATTAAACCCTATTAAATTTTTATAAATTATAACCTAATAAAAATAAAAACTATAAACAAGAATTTCTTAAAAATTATGATAATTGATATTAATTATAAATTTATTTTTTATATAGTATAATCTTTTAAAATTTAGTAAGTATATTTTTGGAGAAAAATGTGGCATTTCTAAAAGATTACATCGATTTAATTATCTTTTTAATTCTAGGAATTATGGCATTTATAGCTTTTTGGTGTGTTGTAGAAAGAATGCTATTTTTTAGAAAAATTAACTTTAAAAATTATGAGAATCAAGAGCAATTTGATGATGCGATTAGTGAAAATTTAACCACTATATATATCATCTATTCCAATGCCCCTTATATAGGACTTTTAGGCACTGTAATAGGCATCATGGTTACATTTTACGAAATGGGCTTAACGGGCAATATAGATGTCAAATCTATAGTTGTGGGACTTTCTTTAGCTCTTAAAGCTACAGCCTTAGGACTTTTGGTTGCTATTCCTGCTTTAATGGCTTATAATACCTTACTTAGAAAAGTTTCCCTCTTAAGTAATGCTTATAAGGCAAATAAAAATGCTTAAACTACCAAAAAATGAAGGTTTAAATATAGTTCCATTTATAGACATTATGCTTGTTTTGCTTGCTATAGTACTTAGTATTTCAACCTTTATTGCGCATGGAAAAATTCAAATCTCACTTCCTTCAAGTGAAAATGCTACCAATATAAGCAATAATGAAAAAAAACTTCTTATAACCATAGACGAAAAAAATACTTTTTATTTAAATGATAAATTAGCTGATTTAAATGAAGTTCAAAATGCTATTTTTTCACTTGATAAAAAAACCATAGTAGAACTAAAAAGCGATAAAAATGCTAAATTTGAAAGCTTTGTAAAAATTATAGATTTTTTAAAAGCCAAAGAACATGAAAATTTTCAAATTCTTACTGAGAAAAACAAATGAAAACTTTATTTTTAAATCATAAATACCAAGCTTCTTATATAACTTTTATAGTCTTTATACCTTTGCTTTTTGTCATTTTTCACTCAAATGACTTTTTTAAAATGGAAATTAAAAATGAAGATTCTTTTTCTTTAGCAATAAAACAGTTTACCCAAACTAATCCAACAAATGAGACTAAACCAACAGAATCCATTATAGAACCTATCAAACCAAAACCTCAGCCAAAAGTTATTAAAAAAACTCCTGAAAAAATGCAAAAAAAGATAAAAAAAACACCTTCACATCCAATACCAAATAAAATCCCAATAGCACCAACTCAAGAAGTTAAAACTTTTACAAAAACAACTGATACAAATGTCAAACCTAAAATCACCCAATTAACACAAGGAAAAGATAATCACCCTGTATTAAAAGAAATCCAAAAAGCTATACAACAAGCACAATTTTATCCAAGGCAAGCAAAAAAAATGCGTATGCAAGGAACTGTAAAAGTAGAATTTTTATGGAAAGAAAATAAAACTTTAACAGATTTAAAAATCATAGAAAGCTCAGGATATGATTTGTTAGATAAAAGTGCTTTAGAAAGCATAAAAAAAGCTTCTTTAAATTTTCCACACTATAACGGGGATTTAAGAATTACACTACCTATTATATATGATTTTAAAATCTTAAGAGGGTAAAATTATAATTTGCTACACTCTCTTATCTACAATTTGTGTTTCTTGATTTTCAATTTTATTTTGAAAATCTTTACTTAAATTCTGACTTAATTCTTGCAAAGATTTTTGCTTCAGTTTTTCAAATTCTTCAGGATTGCTAGCCTCAAGCTTTGCCTGCTCATCAGCACTTAAAGCACTTAAACCTTTTTCTTGGGCTTTTTGAAGCAAATCTTCGTCTTCTTTTTCTTTGATATTATTTTCCTTGTCATCTTTTTTATTGATTTTTTGCGGATCTATGGTTTTCATAGCATTAGCTCCACCACCTGATGCTTCTTTAATGTCGCTTAAAATTTCTCTCATGCTAGGTTCTTTAACATCACTATCATCAACTTTACCATCTTTATTTACATCTTTATCAATAAAAAAATTTAATTTTTCTTCTATATTTGCATCATCAGATATTTTTTCATCGCTTGTTTTAAAGCCTAAATTTTGCATACTTTGTTGAAGGGTGCTTGTATTAAAATTTAATTTTACACTTTGTTGTTTATTATTTAAATTTGAATTTAAAGAACCAAAATTATCTTTTACACTTTCAAACCAATTTGAAATAAATTGGTTTGCTTCGCCATTAAGCCTTATACTACCATCATTTCTAGCAACATAATTCGTATAAGAACTGAAATTTTTTTGTAAACTACTATAATTTTCATTGCTTAAATTTAAAGCTATAAGTTCACCTTGCTTATTTTCAAAAACAACCTTAACACCATCGTTATTTAAACTCGAAAGATCTTGCACGGGAATTTTATCTTGATCTTCTTTTTTTAATACGCTAAGCTCTTTTTTATCAACATTATTAGTTAAAGAATGGGTTAAACTAGCAGAAGTATCGATTTTCATTATTTATCCTTTTTTACATTTTGCAAATAAACCTAAACGACACATTTTTCTCTCATGTGAATTTTTTAAAGAATTACACTTTTTAAGTTCTTGCTCGTAGTTGGCACAAGAATTTGCAAAAGCAAAAGAACTCAAAATGCTTAAAACCAAAATTATTTTTAACACTTTCCAATCCTTATTTTAAAGATTTTTTAGTTAAAATTATACCTTTTATAATCGACAAAATCTTAAAAAACTTTATAATCTCAGAAAGGAATCAATGAAAGCATTAGCTCTTTTTAGCGGTGGGCTTGATAGTATGCTTGCAATGAAACTCATCACTGCGCAAGGCATAGAAGTTAAAGCCCTAAATATCAACATAGGTTTTGGAAGCACAAGCGATAAAAGTGAAATCATGAAAAAGCGTGCAGCGATGGTAGGTGCAGATTTTGAAATGATAGATGTAAGAAATTCCTATCTTCAAGAAGTGCTTTTTAATCCACAATATGGTTATGGCAAACATTTTAATCCTTGCATAGATTGTCATGCTTTTATGTTTAAAACTGCTCTTGCTATGTTAAAAGAAGAAAATGCAAGTTTTATCATCACAGGAGAAGTTTTAGGACAACGCCCTATGAGTCAAAGAAGTGATGCGATGGCAAAAGTTAAAAAACTTGCTCTTGATGAAGAAGATTTAATCTTGCGTCCTATGTGTGCAAAAAACCTACCTCTAACCAAACCTGAAAGAGAAGGTTGGGTAGATAGAGAAAAACTCGAAGGTATTAGCGGAAGAAGTCGTAAAAGACAACTTGAACTTGCAGCTAAATTTGGATTAGAAGACTTTGAAAGCCCAGGTGGGGGTTGTTTGCTAACTCTTGATAGTTTTGCTAAAAAAATTCGAGATTTCATAGAATTTGACAAAGATATGCAGGTTAATGACGCACAACTTTTAAAATATGGTCGTCATTTAAGATTACCCAATGGAGCTAAAATGATCATAGGTAGAAATGAACTTGAAAATACTCTTTTAAAAGGTTTAAAAACTCCTAAATATGAAGTAATAGAACTTGGGGATTTAATCGGAGCTTACTCTTTGGTAGATGAAAAAATTTCAGAAAAAGACTTAGAACTTGCCTTAAAAATAGCCCTTACCTATACTAAACACGAAGCAGGAAAAAGCTATGAACTTAAATTTAAAAATCAAGCTTATACAAGTATAGCTTTTGAAAATAAGGCTGATATTAATCAATTTTTTATTAGTTAAAGTATAAAGTATTTAGCAAAACAAGCGATATAGTATTTGAATCTTTTCAAAATATTGCAATCAAGCCCATGAAAATGGGCTTTTTTTATTTTAATCCATAAGCATTTTTTAAATTGTTTAAATTCGCACTCGCATTCAAAAGCAAACAATCAGCCAAAACTAAACGCACCATAGCACTAGCTACAACACTTCCTCTAACACCTACACAAGGATCATGCCTACCTTTGAGTTCAAATTCCAAATTATTGCCAAATTTATCTATACTTTCTTGCTTGGCAAAAATAGAAGGAGTAGGTTTAAAATAAGTTTTTAAAATAAGATTTTCTCCATTTGAAATTCCTCCTAAAATTCCTCCACTATGATTGCTTAAAAACTTGCCATCTTTTAAAGCATCATTATTACACGATCCGCGCATTTTGCTTGCATTAATACCTTCGCCTATTTCAACTGCTTTAACAGCATTAATTCCCATTAAAGCATGAGCTAATTTAGAGTCTAACTTATCATAAAGAACTTCTCCAAGTCCCACAAGCATACCACTAACTTTTGTAAAAACAGCAGCGCCTACACTATCTTTTGAATTTCTAGCATTTAAAATTTCATTTTTAAAGTCACTTTCTAGTTTTGGATCAAGGCAAAAAATTTCACTTTTCTTAGCAAATTCAAAATCAAATTCTTCTTCTTTCAAATTTGATACAAAAGTTCCTATTCCAAAAACACCACTTTGAACACAAATGCCAAATTCACACAAAAGCATCGCTGCAACTGCACCACCAGCCACTCTAGCAACACTTTCTCTAGCGCTTGATCTACCTCCACCCCTATGATCTCTTATGCCATATTTATAAAAATAAGCAAAATCCGCATGAGCAGGACGAAATAGATCTTTTAAATTATCATAATCCTTAGAATGAGCATTTTCATTAAAAACTACTATAGCTATAGGATGACCCGTTGTATATCCTTCAAAAACTCCACTTAAAACCTGAGCTTTATCGCTTTCTTTTCTTGGTGTTGCAAATTTACTTCCGCCTTTGCGTTTATCAAGCTCATTTTGTAAAAATTCTTCATCAAATTTAACTCCAGCAGGCACTCCATCAATAATACATCCAACAGCCACACCATGAGACTCACCAAAACTTGTAAATTTCAATCTCGTACCAAAGGTATTCACTATAAAGCTCCTAATTTCTCAAGTGCAATTTTTGCTGCCATTTGTTGTGCTTCTTTTTTGCTTCCCGCAATAGCTCTTGCAAGTTCTTTACCATCAAGCATTAAAGCGATTTCAAATTGCTTTAAATGATCAGGACCAAAAGCACGCACTGTTTCATACTGCGGAGTTTGTCCGATTTTTCCTTGTGTAATCTCTTGTAATTTTGTTTTATAATCTTTTATAAGAATTTTTGCATCAATTTGAGGGAAATTTTTTTCTATAAGCCTTAAAGCAATAGTTTTTGCAAACTCAAACCCAGCTTCTAAATGTATAGCACCTATAATGGCTTCTAACGCATCTGAAAGTATAGAAGGCTTTTCTTTTCCTCCATTGTTTTCCTCAGCAACACTCATAAAAATAAAATCGCCCAAATTTAAACTATTTGCAATTTTTGCAAAAGACTTTTCATTCACTAAAGCCGCTCTAAGCTTAGATAAATCTCCTTCGGCATCTTTGGCGAATTTATGAAAAAGGTATTCACCCACAACTAAATCAAGCACGGCATCACCTAAAAATTCCAAGCGTTCGTTGTTGTAAGATTTTTTAAAACTTTTATGGGTTAAAGCATGTATAAGAATATTTTTATCTTTAAATTCATAAGTTAAACTCTGCTCTAGTTTTTCAATGTTTTTCATCATTTTCCCTTGCAATTTTCAAAGCAGCTTCACGCGCCAATGTATCACATCTTTCATTTTCCAAATGTCCATTATGTGCTTTTACCCAAAAAGCCTTAATCTTATGAGATTTTGCCACTTTAATATATTCCTTCCATAAATCTATATTTTTTTTACCTTTAAAATCCTTTTTTATCCATCCTTCTAGCCATTCATTAATACTTTGAACCATTAGGTTAGAATCTGTAAAAAGCGAAATTTCACAAGGCTCTTTTAAAGCCTTCAAAGATTCAATAATTGCCATTAGCTCCATTCTATTGTTAGTGGTATTAGCCTCAGCTCCAAAACCTTCCTTTTGATACTCTTTATAACGCAAAATATAAGCCCATCCACCAAAACCTGGATTATTAAGACATGAACCGTCTGTATAAATTTCAATGTGCTTCATTATTTTTCACTTCATAAATAATTTTACAAGTATTAAACTCATAACAAACAGGACAGTGATAAAAAAACAAAGGCATAACATTTTTACACTCAGAACAACGGTATGAAAATTCTAACCTCGCATTAAAAGAATTATCTTTTAAAATTTTTAACATTTTAAAATTAGAATTTTTAAAAACAAACTGATGCGTATCATCATGCTTTGAAATTTTACCCAAAGCATAAAAGAATTCTAAAAAATCTTGATTTTCTAAATTAAACGCTTCATTTTCTCTATAAAGCAAATCACAAATATCAAAAAAATTTTGCCCTAAAAACATATGATATTTTTCAAAAACTAAACGCCCTAACATAGGATTATCTTCTATTTTAAATTCTAAAAGTTTTTTCTTTTTTTCTTCATCGGTGATATTAAAAGTACAAAGTTCTAAAGCTTTGATAAAATCATGCTCTTTTTGCACATCTTCATTAAGCTCAAAAAGACATTCTAAAAGTTCTAAATTTTCTTTATAAGAACGAAGTTTTAAATAAACAATTTTTAAAAGTTTTAAGGCTTGTATATTTCTTGGACGCAGTTTTAAAACTTGTAATAAAACTTCTTTTGCACGCTCTAAAAATCCTGCTTTAAAATAAACTTTTGCTAAAGAAAGGAAAATAAATTCTCTTTCTTGTTTATCTTTACATTTTTCAAGAGCAATCAAATAAATTTGAGTTGCTTTTTCAAATTCCCCACTTTTGGTAAAAATTTCAGCCAAAAAACTTAAATTTCCAAAACTCAAGCTACTATTTCTTAACAACTCTTTATGAGCGTTATCCATTTCAAATTTTTTTATAAATTTTTCAAGCTTTTGTTCTTCATCTTTGTTAGCAAATATTTTCCAAATATAATTTACAACAGCTACAACAAATACTAAAATGGTTAAAATTATAAGCCCTACTAAAGGGTCTCTGTATTCTACAAAGAAAAAATCCATAGTCTCGCTCTAAAAATTTTATGCCAAATTATAGCCAAATCTTTGTATAATTTTAACAAGGTTTGTAAAATGATAACTAAAGAAAGTATAGAAAATTTATCCCAAAGACTTAATATTGTTGATATTATAGAAAATTATATTGAAGTAAAAAAACAAGGCTCTAGTTTTGTGTGTATCTGTCCTTTCCATGCAGATAAAAACCCGTCTATGCATATCAATCCTACCAAAGGTTTTTATCATTGTTTTGCTTGCAAGGCTGGTGGAGATGCTTTTAAATTTGTAATGGATTATGAAAAATTAAGTTTTGCCGATGCAGTTGAAAAAGTTGCAAGCCTTAGTAATTTTACTTTGAGTTATACAAAAGAAAAACAAGAAAATAAAAAAGAGCTAAAGTCTATACTACCAAGCTTAAATGCGTATTTTAAAGATAATCTCAAACACCACAAAGAAGTTTTAACCTATCTTTACCAAAGAGCTTTAAATGACAAAGATATAGCCAAATTCGAATTAGGTTTTGCAGGAGCAAGTGAAGATAGTATAAGATTATTGCAAAATCAAAAAATTCCTTTAGAAGATGCTATGAGTGTTGGAGCTTTAAAAAAAGATGAAAATAATGAATTTTACGCAAGTTTTATATGGCGTATCACCTTTCCAATCTACGATCATAAAGACTTATTAGTAGGGTTTGGAGGGCGTACTTTAAATCCCAATGTACCGGCAAAGTATGTAAATTCACCCCAAAATATACTTTTTGATAAAAGTAGAATTTTTTATGCTTTTAACATCGCTAAAGAAAATATAGCCAAAAAAAAAGAAATAATAGTATGTGAAGGCTACATGGATGCAATAGCTTTTCACAAAGCAGGGTTTAACAATGCTGTAGCAGTTCTTGGAACAGCACTAACCGAACATCATCTACCTTTAATCCGCCGTTATGATGCAAAAGTGATTTTATGTTTTGACAATGATGAAGCAGGATTAAAAGCTGCGACACGATCTGCATTTTTATTAAGCACAAATAAAATAGACGGTAAAGTGGCAATTTTACAAGGCGGAAAAGATCCCGCTGAGCTCGTAGCAAAAAATGAAAGCACAAAACTTCATAATATACTCGATGAAGGAATAGAGCTTGGTGAATTTTATATCAGACGCTTAATATCCACTCATTCCATAATTTCTGCTCTTGACAAACAAAAAGCTTTAGAAACTATACAAAAATTCACCTTTAATCTTGAACCTTTAGTGGCAAATTCTTACACTGGTCTAGTTTCAAATTTATTAAAAGTGGATGAAAAATTTATCGTCTTATCACAAAATTCAAAAAAAACCATACAAACCCCTTTAATTTCTCAAAATAAATACAATTTTCCTAAAGAAAAAATTCACATTGCAGAATTAGAACTTATAGCTTTTTTAAAACAGCATCCAGATATATGTAACGATTTTAAGCAAATTAGTGATAGTGTTTGTTTTAAGCATAAAATTTTATTGGATAAAATTTTAGAAAAAAAAGGTTATGAAGATAGTGATATTAGAGAATTTGAAAGTAAAAATATTCGAAAAAATTTAAACTATAGCGAATTCTTGTTAGGTATTTGCAAGGTTAATTTAGCTTTTTTAAACAATGTAAAAATTAAAAATTCTACACTCGCATTAAAAAAACAACTTTTTACGCTTATTGATAAAAATTTAAATCTTCTAATTAAAAATTTAAATACCGAAGAATTAAATAATTTTTTAAAAGAATATTTAAGCTTCTTAAAATATGAAAAAAACGAAGAAATTCTGCAACAATCATTTAGAAACTTAAATGGAATTTTTAGTAACAAAAACTTTACAGCTTATGATTTAGGATTTAGCGCACAAGATAATGACGAACCTTTTTAATTTATTTAAATTTCAAGCCTTAATTTACCTTTTTTTAAACACAATCACGCTAAAGTATATAAAAATTTTTAAGGATAAATTATGATGCCTTTTAGTGATGAAGAGCTTATAAATCCTGTTAAAGCAAGTTTAGAAAAGAGCTTGCCTATGCTTGAACGTGATGGCGGAGGGCTTGAATTTTTAGGGATTAAAAATGGGGTTGTTTATGTCCATTTAATAGGAGCTTGCAAAGGTTGTGCATCAAGTGGAACGACACTAAAATACGGTCTTGAAAGGCAACTTAAGATTGATATTCATCCAGAAATCACTATAATCAATTTAAACGGCGGAGCAGACGAATTTGCAAAATTATAAAAAACTTGGAATTGAACATTTTTACAAAAAAGATTTTAAAACTGCAAAAATGTATTTTTCTATGGCCTATGAAAAACGCAAAAATAAACGCTTGCTAAATTTTATCTGCCTTTGCGATCTTGCTTTAAAATCTCCTAAAGAAGCTTCTTTACTTTTTGATTTTTATATAGAACATTACAAAATCTCTAGCATTGATAAAGACTTAGAAGAAATTTTAAGTACAATTGAATTTAAAAAACAAGAAAACGAACAAGAAAACGAATTTGAAGATGGGCATGCGTTAAATTATCAAGATTTTTTAAAAAGCGAAGAAGAACTTGGCTTTCAAAAAAGTTTTGAAAATATCATTAATAGCACTAAATTAGTTATTGATAATCGTGATGATTTTTTAGATTTTTTGGAAAAATTACTTGATAATGGCTATAAAGATATGACTTTAAATTATATAGAAAATGTTATGCCTCATTTTTGGGCAAATGATAGATTTATCAAACTCCAAGAAAAACTCATAGGATTTAAAAGTGAAATTAAAACTTGAAAATTCATTCATTACAGATAATACCTTAGAGTGCGAAAAAGAATGCTTTTTTTTACAAACCACACAAAATACTAAATTTCACGCTCAAGCCTTAGAAAAAGGTGCAAAAATTATTGATGTAAATGAGTGTAAAAAACTTTTAAAAATCGATGAAAAGATTCAAATCATAGGAATCACAGGAACCAATGGCAAAACCACAACCGCAGCAGCGATTTATTCTATCTTATTGGATTTAGGTTATAAATGCGGGCTTTGCGGGACAAGAGGAGCTTTTATCAACGATGAACAAGTTGATGAAAAATCCTTAACCACCTCCCCTATTCTTAAAACCTTAGAGTACCTACAAATAGCCACTCAAAAAAAATGTGATTTTTTCATCATGGAAGTAAGCTCACACGCACTCGTTCAAAACCGTATCGAAGGCTTAAATTTTGCTGCTAAAATTTTTACCAATATCACTCAAGATCATTTAGATTTTCACGGTACTTTTGAAAATTACAAAGAAGCAAAAGAACTTTTTTTTACAGATGAGAGTTTAAAATTTATCAACAAAGATGCTTTGGCTATTAAATTTAATGTGCGTAACGCTTTTACTTATGGCATAGAAAATCCTGCTTTATATCAAATCAAAGCTTATTCTTTAGAAGAAGGTATTAGTGCTATTGTAACAAATAAAAATCAAACTTTTCACATAGACTCGCCCTTGCTAGGACTTTTTAATCTTTACAATCTTCTAGTTGCTAGTGCTTGTGTGAATGAACTCGTAAAGCCTGATTTAAAAGACTTGGAAAATGCTATCAGTGGATTTGGCGGGGTTTGTGGCAGGGTAGAACAAGTAGCAAAAGGCGTGATTGTGGATTTTGCTCATACGCCTGATGGCATTGAAAAAGTGCTTGACACTCTTAAAAATAAAAAGCTCATCGTTGTTTTTGGAGCAGGTGGAGATAGAGATAAAACCAAACGCCCTTTAATGGGAAAAATCGTCGAACATTTTGCAAAAATTGCTATCATTACAAGTGATAATCCACGCAGCGAAGAACCAAAAACCATCATGGAAGAAATTTTATCAGGCTTCGCTAAAAAAGAAAAAGTTTTAGTGATAGAAGATAGAAAAGAAGCCATAAAAAAAGCTTTAGAACTAAAAGAAAATGACGATTTAGTCGTTATTTTAGGCAAAGGTGATGAAACTACTCAAGAAATTAAAGGGATAAAATATCCTTTTAGCGATAAAGTAGTTGTTAATGAAATTTTAAAAAATCAAGGATAATCAATGTTTGAAAATATGGATTTTTCTAAAATGGGAGAACTTTTAAATCAAGTTCAAGAAAAAGCAAAAAATATAGAATTAGAACTTGCAAATCGTGAATTTAGCGCCAAAAGTGGAGCAGGACTTGTTAAAGTAAGCGCCAATGGAAAAGGCGAGATTATCGATGTTAGCATTGATGATTCTTTACTTGAAGATAAAGAGTCCTTGCAAATTTTACTTATTTCTGCAATTAATGATGTTTTGGCTATGGTTGCGCAAAATCGTTCCAATATGGCGAATGATGTTTTAGGCGGTTTTGGAGGTATGAAATTATGAAAAAAATTTTAATTATTTGCATGCTTTTTACTTTGTCTTTTGGTATAGAAAGACCTAAATTTGAAGATTTTTTAGCAGGTTATGAAAGAAATAAGGCAAGCATGCTCAACTATGAAGGAATGCCAGCTTTTGCACTCAGTGAAAATTTACTTGCTGTATTAAAACAACCTAATGCTAAGCTTAATAAATATGTAAAATACGATCCATTTTTAAATTTATATCTTGTAAGAACTGACTTTAGCCTAATCCCTACTCCTATGGGTGATGAAGAAAAACTTACTCGTAATGATTGGGTTGGAATTTGGGATCCTAATAAACCTTATATAGGACATATTAAGTATTTAGCTCAAAATATTGATGAAAAAGATCAACTTGATTTTAATTCTAAAATAGGACTTTTAGGGACTCCATGCTGTGAAATGATGGGGATTGCTTTAAATAATAGCTCTTTTATAGGCAATCGCTATTTAAAACATTTTATGAAATATAACGATGTTTATTGGGGGGATATTGGCGTTGATTTTGTTGTTCGAGAAAATAAAATTTATGTTAACAATGTAAGAAAAAATCCACAATTTTTAATCAACGATCAAGTTATAAGTGTTGATGGCTTGCCCGCCAATGATTTAAGAAAACTCAATGAAAAAATTCTTTTTGCAGATCGCGGAAGCACTCTTTATTTTCAAGTGTTGCGTGATAATATGGATTTAAATATTTCTACTGAAGTTTTTGCAAAAGATTTGAGCAAATTTAACCTTCCTGATTCTAAACCAAAACCAAAAATTACAAATTTCACAAGCAATCTTGGTTTAACGGTTAATACTAGTCTTGTTGTAACCAAAATAGATCCAAAATCAAAAGCATCAAATGCAGGATTTATGGTAGGAGATAAAATTTTACGCGTTAATAATATTATTTTAAATAATTTTAAAGAATTACAAAATATTTTAAGCGCTGGTAATGACTTTAGCATCTTAATTGAACGCAAAAGTACTAAATTACCTTTATCAAATTTCAACAATGAACTAGGCGGAAATGCCAACTCAGGTGGCGATGGTAAATTTCAATTTTTCATAAGGCTTACTAAGTGAATTTAAAAGAACTTTTTATCCATCACTTAGAAAAAAATCTACCTAAGGTTGAAAGCTTTCATCCTTTTTTTAATGAAGCTTTAGCCCTTATGCTAAAAGCAGGAGGAAAGCATTTTCGTGCACAATTGCTTTTAAGCGTAGTACAAAGCAATAAACCTGAACTTTTAAATCAAGCTTTAGATGTGGCTTTAGCTTTGGAATTTATCCATACTTATTCACTCATACACGATGATTTACCCGCTATGGATAATGCGGACTTTAGACGAGGAATTCCAACCTTACACAAAAGCTACGATGAAACTACAGCCATCTTAGTGGGCGATGCTTTAAATACTGAAGCTTTTTTAGCTCTAAGTCATGCTCATTTAAAAGATGAAATCAAAATCAAACTCATAAAAACCCTTGCCTTTAATGCAGGACTTAATGGAATGGTTATAGGACAAGCTATTGATTGTTTTTTTGAAGACAAAAGACTGAGTTTAAATGAACTTGAGTTTTTACATACACACAAAACCGCAAGATTAATCGCTGCAGCTTTAAAAATGGGTTGTGAAATTTGCGAACTTAACAACGAAGAAAGCAATCAAATTTACAAACTTGGTTTAAAACTAGGACTGATTTTTCAAATCAATGATGATATTATCGATGTAACTACAAGTCAAGAACAAAGCGGAAAGCCTACTAACAACGATATTCATAAAAATTCTTTTGTCAATTTGCTTGGACTTGAACAAGCCATAAAAACAAAAGAAAATCTTCTTAGTGAATGCGAACAAGACTTAGAAAAACTTAATGAAAAACTCGCACAAATGATACAAAATTTAATAATTCAATACTTATAAAGGCAAAAAATGGACATTCAAATTTTACAAGAACAGGCAAATACTCTAAGATTTTTAAGTGCCGATATGGTGCAAAAAGCAAACTCAGGACACCCAGGTGCACCTTTGGGCTTAGCAGATATTTTAAGTGTTTTAAGTTATCATTTAAAGCACAATCCTAAAAATCCCACTTGGCTAAACCGTGATAGACTTATATTTTCAGGTGGACATGCAAGTGCTTTGCTTTATAGTTTTTTACATTTAAGTGGCTATGATTTAAGCTTGGAAGATCTTAAAAATTTCCGCCAACTTCATGCTAAAACCCCTGGACACCCTGAAATTTCAACTCTTGGAGTAGAAATCGCTACAGGCCCTTTAGGGCAAGGCGTTGCCAATGCCGTAGGCTTTGCTATGGCAGCAAAAAAAGCACAAAATTTGCTAGGTAGTGATTTAATCGATCATAAAATTTATTGTCTTTGCGGAGATGGGGATTTACAAGAAGGCATTTCTTATGAAGCTTGTTCTTTAGCAGGACTTCACAAACTTGATAATTTCATACTTATTTACGATAGCAACAATATCTCCATAGAAGGCGATGTAGGTTTAGCCTTTAATGAAAATGTAAAAATGCGTTTTGAAGCACAAGGATTTGAAGTTTTAAGTATAAATGGACACAATTACGAAGAAATCAATAAAGCCTTAGAACAAGCTAAAAAATCCACAAAACCTTGTCTTATCATCGCAAAAACAACTATAGCAAAGGGTGCAGGAGAGCTTGAAGGCAGTCATAAAAGCCATGGTGCACCTTTGGGCGAAGAAGTGATTAAAAAAGCCAAAGAACAAGCAGGTTTTGTTCCAAATATCAGTTTTCATATCCCACAAGCAAGCAAAATCCGCTTTGAAAGTGCTGTAGAACTTGGGGATTTAGAAGAAGCAAAATGGAAAGATAAACTTGAAAAAAGTGGTAAAAAAGAACTTTTAGAAAGGCTATTAAACCCTGATTTTAGCAAGATAGCTTATCCTGATTTTAAAGGAAAAGATCTTGCTACAAGAGATAGCAATGGTGAAATTTTAAATGTTTTAGCTAAAAATTTAGAAGGATTTTTAGGTGGAAGTGCGGATTTAGGCCCTTCAAATAAAACAGAACTTCACGGTATGGGAGACTTTATAGAAGGTAAAAATATCCATTTTGGCATCAGAGAACACGCTATGGCAGCGATTAACAATGCTTTTGCAAGATATGGAATTTTCTTACCATTTTCGGCAACTTTTTTCATCTTTAGCGAGTACTTAAAACCTGCCGCAAGAATAGCAGCCCTAATGAAAATCAAACATTTTTTCATTTTCACACACGATAGCATAGGTGTGGGCGAAGATGGACCAACACACCAACCTATAGAACAACTTAGCACTTTTAGAGCTATGCCAAATTTTTTAACCTTTAGACCTGCTGATGGAGTGGAAAATGTCAAAGCTTGGCAAATAGCCTTAAATGAAGGTATTCCAAGTGCTTTTGTGCTTTCACGCCAAAAACTCAAAGCTCTAAATGAACCCGTTTTTGGAGATGTAAAAAACGGAGCATATTTACTTAAAGAAAGCAAAGATGCTAAATTTACACTTTTAGCGAGCGGAAGTGAAGTTTGGCTTTGTTTAGAAAGTGCAAACGAACTAGAAAAACAAGGTTTTGCTTGTAATGTTGTTTCCATGCCTTGTTTTGAACTTTTTGAAAAACAAGATAAAGCTTATCAAGAAAGATTGTTAAAAGGTGAAGTTATAGGTGTTGAAGCAGCGCATTCTAATGAACTTTATAAATTTTGCCATAAAGTGTATGGTATAGAAAGTTTTGGAGAAAGTGGCAAAGACAAGGATGTTTTTGAACACTTTGGCTTTAGCGTTTCAAAGCTTGTAAATTTTATCCTTAGCAAATAAAATGAATACAAATTTCAAATTTCAAAATAACACTCTTTTTATCTTTGGAATTTGGGATAAAACAAGTATTTATAAGTTAAAAATAAAAGATTTTTTAGCTTTGATTCAAAGCAAGGAAGTGATTTTTGATTTTAAAGATCTAAAAGCAATCGATACCGCTGGAGTGAGATTTTTCCTTGCTTTGGAAAATGACCTTAAAGATAAAAATATTAAAATCACCAAAGAAGGCTTAAATTCACGCTTTCAAACCCTTTTTGAACTTTGTGAAAAAAACTACCAAAGACTAAGCAAAACAAAAAAATCACATAAAAATTTCAGTGAATACTTTATCGATCTTGGAAAATTAAGTTTAGAACTTTTAAAAATTTTAAGAAAATTCATCAATTTCACAGGAGCTTTTTCCACAAGTCTTTTTTTATGCCTTAAAAATCCTAAAAATTTTCGCTTTATTGCTTTTTTATATCATATAGAAAATTCTGCTTTTAAAGCCTTGCCTATAGTTATTTTAACTGCTCTTTTAGTAGGAGTGGTTTTAGCCTATCAGGCCGCTTATCAACTCGCACAATTTGGAGCCAATATTTTCATAGTAGATTTGATGGGAATTTCAGCCACTAGAGAACTTGCACCTTTAATCGCCGCCATAGTGATCGCAGGAAGAAGTGCAAGCTCTTATACCGCACAAATTGGAGTGATGAAAATTACTGATGAAATTGCAGCTATGAATACTATGGGTTTTCGTTCTTTTGAATTTATTATTATTCCACGTGTTATGGCTTTGGTAGTGGCTATGCCTTTAATCGTTGCCATTAGCGATGCAATCAGTATTATAGGTGGAATGATGGTTGCAAAATTAAATCTTGATATTTCTTTTGCCGAATTTTTAAGACGCTTTAGAGAAGCTGTAGATATAAAACATATCTTTATAGGACTTGTAAAAGCACCTATTTTTGGATTTTTAATAGGGCTTATTGCTTGTTTTCGTGGTTTTGAGGTAAAAAACACTACACAAAGCATAGGAATTTATACCACAAAAAGCGTTGTAAATGCTATTTTTTGGGTGATAGCTTTTGATGCTTTATTCTCTGTTATTCTAACTTCTGCAGGAATTTAAATGGTTATTAAAGCACAAAATATCATTACAAAATTTGGAGAAAAAATCGTCCATGATGGCGTAAGTTTTGAAATCAAAAAAAACGAAATTTTTGGTATTTTAGGAGGTAGTGGAAGTGGAAAATCCGTCCTTTTAAAACAAATGCTTATGCTTGAACATTTTGATGGTGGAGAATATGAAATTTTAGGTTATAAACTTAAAAATATCAACGAAGAAGATGCACTTGCTTTGCGTAAAAAATGGGGTGTGGTTTTTCAGTTTGCTGCACTTTTTAGCTTTTTTAATGTTTATGAAAATATAGCCATTCCTTTAAAAGAATACACTCATTTAGATGAAAATAGCATACAAGAACTGGTTTTAATGAAGCTAAAAATGGTAGGTTTAAACGAAAGTGTTTTAAAACAATTTCCAAGCGAACTTAGTGGTGGTATGCAAAAAAGAGTGGCAATTGCTAGAGCTTTAGCACTTGATAGTAAGTTACTTTTTTTAGATGAACCTACCTCAGGACTTGACCCTCATAGTAGTCGCGAATTTGACGATTTGGTTTTAGAATTAAAAAAAAGTTTTGATTTAAATATCATTTTGGTTACACATGATAAAGAAAGTATGAAAAATTTACTCGATCGCTTTATCATTTTAGAAAATAAAAAAGTTGGATTTTGCGGTACTTATGAAGAATTACGCCTGCAAAATGAACGACTTTTTAAAAGATTTATGGAGTAAAAGTGGAAAATAGAGCAAATTATTTTTTTGTAGGACTTTTTGTTTTTGGAGTGTTTTTTGCAAGTCTTGGTTTCATACTTTGGCTTGGTGGATACTCTAAAGAAGAAAGTTTTAAGTATTAT
Organism: Campylobacter sp. BCW_4321; assembly: GCF_001763075.1. Classification (NCBI taxonomy): domain Bacteria; kingdom Pseudomonadati; phylum Campylobacterota; class Epsilonproteobacteria; order Campylobacterales; family Campylobacteraceae; genus Campylobacter; species Campylobacter sp. BCW_4321. Next base: position 79,087 of record NZ_MJYA01000003.1, read on the forward strand.
GAAATTCACACGCAAGAATCCGTTGCAGGACTTGGCATAAAAGCACCCGTAAGGCTTTTGGGCGTGGAAGTAGGTAGCGTAGAAGAAATCAGCATTTACAATCAAGATGAACTCGGCGTTAACATACGCATTAAGGTCAAAAACAATACCCCTATAAAAGAAGACACCTTTGCTACTTTGCAACTTCAAGGTATCACAGGACTTAAATTTGTCCAACTTCAAGGCGGAAGCAAAAATAGCAAAGATTTAGTATCTATACAGGGAAAACTTCCAGTCATTCCTTTTAAAGAAAGTTTTTTAGCAACCATAGACAGACAAAGTGAACATATTTTTTCTTTGGTTAAAACGGCCGATGATAAATCAAAAGAACTTTTAAGCGAAAAAAATCTTAAAAATCTAGAAATCTTTTTGCAAAATCTAGCAGAATTAAGTGCAAATTTAAATGCTAATTCTAAAAATTTAAGCCTTAATCTTTCAAACACAAGTTTAAAAATAGGAAAAATGGCTGATAATATAAGCCTTAGTGCGCAAAATTTCAACTCCAGTCTTAAAGACATAAAAGAAAGCACGATGATTTTAAAAAATTTCATAAAAAAAGCTGATGAAAAATTAAACACTTATGATGATATTAAAGCATCTTTGATGCAAAATTTAGAGCTTTTTAAACGAATTTTAATTGAAAGCAATATTCTAATAGAAAATTTACAAAACAGCCCTGCTGATTTGATTTTTAAAGAAACTAAACCTAAACTAGGACCAGGAGAAAAATAATGCTAAAGCAATTATTCTATATTTTGACTTTTATTTTTATATTATGCGGATGCTCTTTAAGACACGAAACCATCAACAAAAATGAAAATATCATATTAAAAGATGAAGGAATAGACTCAAATATTTTTTTTAAAAAAATCGGTAAAATTCTTAAAATTCGCAATGCAAATGCACCTTGGTATTTAAACTCGCGAGCTATTGTTTATATAGATAATGGTTTTAGCAACAAATACGCACATTATTTCTGGGGAGACTTACCAAGCAATCTTTATTCTTTTTTAATTTTATCAAAATTTGAACAAAGCAATATTTTTACAACCTTACTTTCTTCAACAAGCTCTTTAAATGCGGATTATGCCCTTGAAAGCAGGATTAACTCTTTTGAACAAATTCTTAACAACAATGAAAACTACGCTCAAATTTCTATAAGCGTAAATTTCATAAATCTTGAAAACAATCAAATAATAGCTCATAAAATTTTCAATACTAAAGAAAAAATAGAAAAAAAAGATATCCGCTCTACTTATAATGCTTTTCAAAAAGCCTTAAATAAAATTGGAAATGAGATTGTTTTTTGGGTAAATTCTAATTTATCCTAATTTAGGAACACTTTTTGCTTTTTAAATATTTAGCAATATTTTTGAAAGGTAAACAATGAAAAGTGATTTAGATATATTTAAAAAACACTTAGGCGAAATTCAAAGCGTGAATGAATTTAAAGCAAATCAAATTTGCTCTCAAATCAATGATGCAAATGATTTTATAGGAGCACTTCAAGTACTTGATATGTCTTTAAAAAAAATAGAAAAAAGCATTCTAGAAAGAATAGATGAAAATTCAGATGATATGCAAAAAAGAACTCTTGATGCCACAGCATCACAACTTATACAAAACTGCTCTTTCATGGGAACAGCCCTTTTTGGAAATATTTTCAATGTTTATGTTGGTAAAAAACTTTTTGAATTTGAAATTGCTAATCCACTTTTAATTCTTCAAACAAGTAATTACGAAGGTGTATTAGCCTATATACAAGATAAAAGAGATGAAATAAAAATCATTCTATCAGAGTTAGCAACTGCAATCACCATGGGCGAAACTGTGGATAATGCTGGAATTTATAACTCTACAATGGATTTTAAAAATTTATTTAAATAAGAATAGTAATCATTTGTTCTCTTTAAGCAAATATAATATATTTTAGCTTAAAGAGATTTTCCAAACTCTAAAAGAGAGTTAGGCTACGAATAAAAAGGGGGAGGGAAATAGCCTAACCCAAACGAGATCTTAAAAGATCTCTTTAAACTAAAATAAATATTTAGATAATTTAACAATTTTTATTAAATTATCTAAACCATATTTATGTTTTAGTTTAATACGATGTGACATTTTATTCTAAAAACACTTAATCTGCTATAAAAATATCATTTAGTAACTTAAATTATTAAAGAATATTACTACAATATTATTTAAAAAATTTTAAATTTTTAGAATTTTAAGAAAAAAATATTATTTTTATAATTTAATATCATATCATAGAAAGAATTTCAGCACGCCCATTAATCACAGCAACACAATGTTCATAATGAGCCGCATTAAGCCCATCAATACTTCCAGCATCCCATTTTCCATTATAATGCTTTGGTGTTCCATCTTTTTGGCATATCATAGGCTCTATGCAAAACACCATTCCATTTTTAATTTTAGGGCCACTTTTTGCACTCGCACCTTTTTCTAAATAATTTAAAATTTCAGGCTCTCCATGGGGCTTTCGTCCTATACCATGTCCACAATATCCACGAAGCGGGACAAAACCTCTTGCATGGATAAATTCGCCTAAAGCAGCTGAAAGTTCCTTAAAACGCATTCCATCATGAATAATATCTATAGCATGATATAACGCGTCTTTAGCACAAGAGATTAAAGCTTTATCAGTGGGTGAAACTTCTCCTATAGCAATAGTTCTTGCTGCATCCCCATAATACCCATCAATCAAACTTCCCACATCAAGACCTAAAATATCACCCTCTTTGATAATTTTATCATCTGGAATTCCATGGATACAAACTTGATTTAAAGATGTGCAAATGGCACCTGGAAAACCATAAAGTCCCTTAAATGATGGCTTGGCGCCAAGGCTTAAAATATAATCTTCTGCCATTTTATCGATTTGTTTTAAGCTCATTCCTATTTTAATTTCATTCTCTAAAAAATTTAAAGTTTTTGCTACAATTTGATTTGCTATTCTTAACTTTTCTATTTCATCTGGTTTTTTCAATTCTATCATTTTATTTCCTTATAAATTTAGCCAAATTTTAGCAGTATTTTTTAAAGATTCAACATCGCTTGAAGCATAAAAATGCAATCTTGCTTTATGATTTTTCAAATCTATATTTTCTCTTTCTTTAAGAAATTCAACTATAGCATCTCCTGAATGAATTAATTTTGTTTTATCGCCAAAATACTTACTTAAAGAACGACCTAGTAAAGGGAAATGAGTACAAGCGAGTATCAAAGCATCTGGAGTTGTGATATTTTTAAAATAATACTCCATAGCACTTTGCAAAAAATCTCCTTCAAAAATACCTTCTTCAACCATAGGCACAAAAAGCCCTGTAGCTAAAGCATTTATATTTGTATATCCTTGAAATAATAAACGCTTTTGGTATTCTTCTGATTTAATGGTTGCTTTTGTTGCAATGACTAAAATTTCTTTATTTTTATCATGTAAAGCTTTTATCGTTGCTTCAACCCCTGCATCAATTACACCATATACTGGAAAATGTGCTTTTGCTTTTAAAGCATCTAAAGCATAAGCACTAGCAGTATTACATGCAATGATAAGCATATCAATTTGGAATTGTTCAAAAAATTCCAATGCTTCAAGACAGAACTTTATAATAGTATCTTTATCTTTCACCCCATAAGGAACTCTTGCGGTATCTCCATAATAGATAATTTCATCAAACAGTCTAGCTTCATAAAGAGATTTTAAAACACTAAGCCCCCCTACTCCGCTATCAAATACACCTATTTTCACTTTAATACCTTCTTGCTCCTATATAACGAGCCTTCCAATAAGAACTATTTAACTCGACTTCTTTTACTCCACCTTTAGTAGATAAATGTATAAATTTTCCCTTGCTCGTATAAATACCAACATGCATACCATTTGGCCCTCTACCTGTCTTAAAAAATACCAAATCTCCTGTTTGCAATTTTGATTTAGAAACTTTTCTCCCAGAACCTAATTGAGTTTTTGTAGTGCGAGGTATGCGTATATTAAGCTGAGCTAATGCACTCTGTGTAAATCCTGAACAATCAGCACCTTTTTTAGTAGTTCCACCTAAAACATAAGGAGTTTTTTTCCATTCATTTGCTATAGTTTTAAGTTTTGTTTCTTTATTTGTATTATAAATCGGACGAGTATAGTTTAAATTCTGATAAAAACTACATCCACTTATAAAGAATACAATCGTGATGATGAAAAAAATATGCCTCATCAGTCCCCTTAAGATCGAGTAGCAAAGAATTTAAGATAAATAAAACCCCAAATCCCAGAACAAAATGAAGCTATAAGAATAGCTAAATTATCTGCATAATTAAAAATATCACTGACTTCATACGCCAAGCCATCGATAAACAAACTCATTGTAAAACCAATACCTGTAAGTATACAAACCCCATAAAGTTGTTTCAAATTTGAACCTTGGGGCAAGGCTGCAAATTTAAAGCGGATTGCCAAATAAGAAAACAAAAATACACCCACTTGTTTACCCACAAAAAGCCCCAAGAAAATACCTATACTTACACCTGAAAAAATTGCTCCCATATCGATATTGGATAAATTTACCCCAGCGTTAGCAAAAGCAAATAAAGGCAAGATAACAAAAGTGAGCCAAAATTTTAGACTTTCATAAATTTCTTCTAAAAATGCTTCTCCATTTTTAGTTTGCATCGGTATAAAAAACGCTGTTATGATTCCAGCCAAAGTTGCATGCACACCACTTTTTAAAACACTAATCCAAAGAATAACTGAGCAAATAAAATAAAAAGACTTTCTTGTTATTCCTAAAATATTTAAAACAAGCATTACCAAAATAGCAATTCCTGCAACGACAAAAGCAACTATTGATAATTTTGTCGTATAAAAAATAGCTATAATTAAAATAGCACCCACATCATCAAAAATAGCCAAAGAAAGTAAGAAAATTTTTAAACTTGATGGAATATGCTTACCACACATCATTAAAATCGCTAAGGCAAACGCTGTATCTGTAGCTGTAGGTATAGCCCAACCTTTTAAGGTATAAGCATCTCCTATATTCACCAAAGCAAACAACATTGCTGGTATAAGTATACCCCCTAAAGCAGCCATAAAAGGTAAAACAATATTTTTAGGATTTTTAAAATCCCCATGCAAAAATTCCTTCTTAAGCTCAAGCCCTATAGCAAAGAAAAATATAGATATAAGCCCATCATTTATCCAAAGCAAAAAAGGTTTATTAAGCTCAAATTCACCTACACTAAATCCGACTTTTAAATTTAGAAATTCTCGATAATGTTCGCTAAAAGATCCATTTTGCACAAGCAAAGCAAGCAAAGTACAAACTATAAGTAAAACACCACCAAAAGCCTCATTTAAAACTAAAGTTTTTAATTTATGTACTATATTATTCATTTAACAATCTTAAGATAAATAAAACCAACAATGGCACTTAAAAAACTAGCTATTAAAATAGCAAGTTTATCCGCATGTTCAAAAATATCACTATTTTTATAGGCCAAACCATCAATAAATAAGCTCATCGTAAAACCAATGCCTGTTAAAATACATATACCATAAAATTTTCCATATTTAATATTTTCAGGTAGTTTTGCAAGCTTAAGTTTGATAGCAATAAAACAAAAAGTAAAAACACCTAGTTGCTTTCCTAAAAATAATCCTAGAATAATTCCAAGGCTTACAGGTGAAAATACTGAACCAAGATGCATATCTCTGATATCAATCCCAGCATTAGCAAAAGCAAATAAAGGCAAGATAAAATAAACCACCCAAGGATTTAAATCCTTAAGAACTTCATGCAAATAAGGTTTTTTATTTTTTGTATCAAGCGGTATAAATAAAGAAATAATCACACCAGCCAAAGTCGCATGTACTCCACTTTTAAGCATAGCTATCCACAATACAACACCTACTAACACATACAAAGAAAGATGGGTGATGTGATAATAATTTAACAAAAGCAGAGCAAATATACAAAACAAACAAATAATAATCGCCAAAGCTGAAAGCTGATCTGTATAAAATAAAGCAATAATAACAATAGCGCCCAAATCATCAAAAATAGCTAAAGAAAGTAAAAAAAGCTTTAAACTTGTAGGAATTTTATTTCCTAAAAGCATCAAAATGCCTACTGCAAAAGCTATATCAGTTGCTGTAGGTATTGCCCAACCTTTCATAGCAAAATCATGGGAATAATTAATAGTAGCAAAAATTAAAGCAGGAGTAATCATACCCCCAAAAGCTCCAAATATAGGTAAAGACACAGCTCTTATATTTTTAAGCTGTCCGCGTAAAATTTCATATTTTAACTCAAGCCCTATACATAGAAAAAATATAGCTATCAAACCATCATTTATCCATAAATCCAACGACTTTGAAATTTGAAAATGATCAAATCCTACTGTAAAATTAGCATGAAAAAAATCTGTATAAATAACACTTAAAGAAGAATTTTTACATAATAAGGCTAAAAATGTAAAAAATATAAGCAAAATACCAGGGAAAGTTTCACTTAAAACCATCTTCTTTATCATTTGCATCCTTGCTCCTAAATAAATATTATAAAAATTTAATACGATAAATAAAATGGCAAAATTATAACGAAAAAATACTAAAGAAATAATTATTTAAAAAAACAAGCTCAAGATACCAACAAGTTCTTAAGCTTGTTCTTAAGATATTTAAGCGTAAATATCCAAACCACTAGAGCTAGAAACTTGTGGAGCGGAGGCTTGAGAGACACCTTCCATACCTTCGATGAGTTCATTCATCAATGCCTCGTTTGTGTCCATAGATTTTTTCAAAACTGAAGTATTAACAGCAGTCATTAAATTAGCATTACCCATAGAAACATCTGAAACCATATTATCCTCCTTTTAGATTGAGTCTTAAGACTTTATTTAAATCGGATGATATTTTTAAAACTTAATATTTTTTACTAAACTTTTTAAAATTTTTCAAGGAAACCAATATCTGAAATTAAAAATCATAAATTTTTTAAGATAAAATCCTATTTTAAAAATTTTTACACTATGAAACAATAAGCAAAATATAAATGGTTGGTACTTTTAAAAGTGAATTAAATGGATAAAAATTTATTTCAATAAATTTAAGTTTTATCTTATTTTATACGATTTATAATATAATCAAAAATTACAACTTAAGAAAAAAATGAAAAAAATATCTTAAGTTTAGTAAACATTGTAAACTAAGAGGTTAATGAAATGATACTGGTAACACCTTGTGGCGTTATGGATACCACAAATTTTGGCAAAAGTGAAGTAAATAGGCAAACTATAGATTTTTCTTTAAAATCTCAAGAAAAAAAAGAGAAAGTAGAAGCTGAAGCTGAGAAAGAAGAAGTAAATAAAGACAATAGCGATTCTACAAACACAGATACCAACAAAAAAGATAAACTTTTGGATATATCTGCTTAGTCTAAAATATACTATAGCTATATCTCCTTAAAGAATACGCAATAAATGATTTTTTGATTTTTATTAAGCTTTTAAAACACTAAAAAATGAAAAATTAAAAATACAAAAACAATATCCCAAAGTGCATAGCTTAGAAGAAAGCCTTGCGATACTTAAAAACAACCCATATTAAATCACAAAAATAAGATATATTTAAAAATTTATTAAAATATATCTTAAATATAATTAATAAAAAATATTATCGATACAAAAGCTTATTTTTTAGTTCTATTTAAGATTTTTAATATTATACTAGCCATTATTTATTTTGATAATAAATATTATTTTTATCAAAAACCAAGGGTAATGATAATGAAAATTTTTAAAATTATATTTTTAATTGTAAGTATTTTTTTATCAAGCTCAGCTTTTGCTAGAGTAGATGATTATATTAATGAAGCAAATCTTATCAAAGATATGCTAAAACAAAGCATAGAAACTTACAAAAAGGGTGATAATCTAGGTGCTAAAAAGCTTAGCGAAGATGCGTATTTTCAACATTTTGAAAATATGGAAGGCCCTATAGGAAGAAACATAGGAAGAAAAGCCATCACCATGGAGCGTAAATTTGTAAATTTGCGTCGCATGTATAAAGATGAAGCTCCTTTAACACAAATTAATGCTTTAATTGATAGTTTTTATTATGATCTTGATGAAGTAGCCCCAATCTTACAAAATGGATATCGTTTAAAAGCAGAAGCAAGCGATACAAACTATGATAAGGCTAAAGCTGAAAAATCAAGCCTAGAAGCCAATGCCAAACGCGAAGCTGATGCAGAAGCTTTAATCGCACAAATGATGGGCGTGGATAAAAAAGATTTAGCACAAAGCTCTTTAACCACCCAAGTTCCTACACCTACAAACAACGATGCGAGCAAACTTACAGATGATAATGCAAGCGCTGATTTACAAGCTGCTGCTGCAATGGACGCAAGATTGCAATTTATACTAGATAATATCTCTACCAAATTTTCACAGGCAGCTAATGCTTTTAAAGAAAAAAACTACCAAGCTAGTAAAGATTTTTTAAATGATGCCTTATTTAGTGATTATCGCAATACCAAAGTAGAAATTTTAGTAAATAAATTTACCAAAGCAGGAAACGATCAAAAAATTCAACAAGCCATACGCACCCTTATACGCCAAATCAACGATGCAAAAATAGATGAAAAAGACTTAAGAAATGGCTTAGATAACATAGAAGAACAAATTTTTGATGTTTTCTTACAAATTCCAAATTCAGAACTTTCAAGTTTGCAAATTTCAGGCTTTAATGATGAAACAAAAGGCAAAGATTATGCCAAAGTTTCTAATGATATCAAACTTGCCTTAGATGGAATTTTGAAACATTATGATGGCTTTAGCGCTTCTATAGTAGATGATTTGCAAGGAATTTATCTAGATACTTTTGAAGCAAGCGGTATGGAAAATAAAATCGGTGCTGTAGATAGCGGCTTAAAACTTAAAATAGAAAGTTTATTTTCCAAAGGCGTAGCACTGATTAAAGCAAGTGCAGATAAAAAAGAGCTTGAAGCTACTTTTAATGACTTAGAACAACTCATAGCAAACAGTGTAGATAAAATTCAAGATTCCACCCCTTATTCGTTGTTTATATGGGCTTTAGGCATTATTTTGCGTGAAGGCTTGGAAGCTTTGATTATCGTTGTAGCCATTGTTTCTTATCTTGTGCAAAGTGGCAACAAAAATCGTCTAAATATCGCCTATAGTGCTCTTTTTACAGGAGTGATTTTAAGTTTTATTACCGCTTTTGGAGTTTCTTGGCTATTCAAAGAAAATGCAGGACAAAGTAGAGAGCTTATAGAGGGTATTACCATGCTTATAGCCGTATTACTACTCTTTTATGTGGGCTTTTGGCTACTTTCAAACGCACAAAATAAAAAATGGACAAGCTTTATCAAACAAGGTGCTATAGATGCTATATCAAACAATAGTGCAAAAACCCTTTGGATCACCGTATTTTTAGCTGTTTATAGAGAAGGTGCAGAAACTGTGCTTTTTTATCAAGCCTTGCTTTTTGATGCTAAAACAAGCACTGATTTTAGTGCTGTTTTTGGTGGGCTTGGACTTGGAATTTTAATACTTATTGTTTTATATTTTCTTTTAAAAGCAGGAGCCATTCGCATACCTGTAAAACAATTTTTCTATATCACTTCTTACATTATTTTTTACATGGTTTTTGTTTTTACAGGCAAAGGCATAGCTGAACTCATAGAAGGAAAAGTCATCATTCCTAGTCTTATACCTATGAATTTTGAACCGATTTTATGGCTTGGAATTTATCCTTACTATGAAACCTTAATCCCTCAATTTATAGTTTTGATCATGCTAATTATTGGCATTTTAATAACAAAACAAATTTCAAAAAAAGGAGTAGAATCATGATAAAAAAAGTTTTATCAGTAGTTGCTGCAGCTGCGGTTATTAGTACAAATTTATTTGCAGGCGAAGTGCCGATCGGCGATCCAAAAGAACTTAATGGCATGGAAATAGCCGCTGTTTATTTACAACCTATTGAAATGGAGCCAAGAGGTATTGATTTAGCTGCATCTTTAGCAGATATTCACCTAGAAGCTGACATTCACGCACTTAAAAACAATCCAAATGGTTTTCCAGAAGGTTTTTGGATGCCTTATTTAACTATAGCTTATGAACTTAAAAATACCGACACAGGTGCAATTAAACGTGGAACTTTGATGCCTATGGTGGCTGATGATGGTCCTCACTATGGTGCAAATATTGCTATGGAAAAAGATAAAAAAGGTGGCTTTGGCGTAGGAAATTATGAACTTACTTTTTATATCTCAAATCCAGAAAAACAAGGTTTTGGACGCCATGTTGATGAAGAAACAGGCGTGGGCAAGTGGTTTGAGCCTTTTAAAGTAGATTATAAATTCAAATACACAGGCACGCCAAAATAATTTTACGCTCGGATTTTCCGAGTGTTTAAATATTTTTATTTTTATTTGAAAAAATTAAAATAACAATGTTTAAAGAGTAAATTATGAGTATATATTTTGTGCATTTTCTTATCAGTGTTTTGCCACTAAGTATTTTAATAGCCTTTATCACTCCTGATAAAAAATATATTTTTAAAAGTTTTTTAGTAGTTTTTTTGGGCTTTTTATTTGGATATTTTGCTTTTTTTATCGCGGCACAATTTTTAAAAACCGAAAATTTAATCTTTAATTTTGATTTTGTTTTTATAGGTTTATTGCTAGTAAGCTTTATATTTTATTTTTGGAAAAAAATTGAAATTTTAAATTTTATTTTATTAGGAATTTTAAGTTTTTGCACCGCTTTGCATTATTATTTTTTAAGTCAAGATTTCCCTATTTTTACTAGCTCTTTAATCGATAGCGAAGGTATAAGCTCTTTAGGTTTTATTGCTTTAGCCTTGCTTGTTTGTATTTTGATTTTCTTCTTTTTAAAATGGCAAAAAAATTTTAATCAAAAAACAAGCTTTATGCTGTTTTTACTGCTTATCCTTATAGAAAGCGATAAAGCTCTAGCCAATATCTTGCTTACTTTAATGCGAAATTCCATCATAGAAACTCATGCTTTTTTGGTGAGTTTTGTAGGAAAAAGTAATTATTTTGGTGTTTTTGGAATTTATGTTTATTTAATTTTCATCACTTTTTTAGCATTCTTAAGCTTAAAAATTCGCAAAAAAAATATAAGCAAAAAACAAATTTTAGATATAAATTATCGCAAAAATGAAGCTAAAACAAGTCTTATTAATCGCTATTTTTCCAGTGTTTTTATCTCCTGTGTTATAAGTTTTTGCATTGTTTTATACTTTTTTATGGTAAGCTCTAAGCCTTTAACCATAGATGAGCCTAAAGAAATTTTACCCGATAAGAATGGCAAATTTATCTTTGATATAGCTCTTTTAAGGGATAACAAACTCCACCGCTTTGCTTATATCAGTGCTGAAGGCAAAGTGATAAGGTTTTTTCTTATCAACAAAAGAGAAGATAAGGATTCTCCTGTAGCTGTTTTTGATGCTTGTATGATTTGTGGAGATATGGGCTATATCAAAAAAGATGGACAACTCATTTGCATTTCTTGCAATGTGCGTATTTTCTTGCCTAGTGTAGGCAAAAGCGGGGGTTGCAATCCTATCCCACTCAAATACGAATACGATGGTAAAAAAATCACCATAGATGTTAAAGATGTAATAGCAGGATCTAATTATTTTAGTCAAATCAAAGAAATCGAAGTGCAAGATCCTGTATCAAAAACAAAAATTATAAACACCCAAGCTCCTTTTTCTTATAGCTATAAAGGGATTACTTATTATTTTTCAAATCAAAACAACTATGAAGAATTTAAAAAAGATCCTGCAAAATATGTAGAAGAAAACGAAGCCCAATTTTTAATCCAAAGGAGAAACGATGTTGGCTAAAATGATTTTTAACTCTATATTTAAAAACAAAATTCAAAAATTTTTAGCCTTTCTTACTTGTTTTTTAGCCACGCTTTTACTCTCTACTATGCTAAATATTACCCTAAGTATAGGCGATGAAGTAACTAAACAACTCAAAAGCTATGGCTCTAATATCCTTGTTTTACCCAAAGGCTCAAGCCTTAGTATAGAAATAGGTAATGAACTTTATGAACCCTTAAAAAACAAAAACTACCTAGAAGAAAAAAATTTATATATGATTAAAGACATTTATTGGCGTAACAACATCACCGCACTTGCTCCTTTTTTAGAAGGTAAAATCGCAATTGAAAACTCCCAGCAAAAAGCACTTATTTATGGCACTTATTTTCAAAAAGCCATAAAAATTAAAGATGATGATGATTTTATCACAGGTATAAAAAGTCTTTATCCTTATTTAGCAGTCCAAGGGGAATGTGCAAAAGATGATAGCAATGAAATCATGCTAGGCGAAGACTTTGCTAAAAACAATAAACTAAAATTAGGAGATACTATCAAACTCATAGGAGAAAACAATCAAAGCAAAGAAGCAAAAATCGTAGGCATTTTACTTCATGCCAATCCTAAAATGTCAAATAAAATCATCGCTCCTTTAAATTTAGCTCAAGATTTACTCAACAAACAAGGGCTTTACTCAAGTGCAGAAGTAAGAGCTTTTACCATACCTGAATCAGCCCTTTCTGAAAAAGTGCGTCGCATGGGCGAAGAAAAATTAGATCAGTTAGAATATGACAAATGGTATTGCTCAGCTTATGTAGGCTCAATCGCTAGTCAAATTAGTGATGGCTTACCAGGTGCTGATGCAAAAGCTCTAAATGCTATAAGCGATGCTCAAAGCTTGGTGGTTAAAAAGATCCAATCCTTAATGGGCATTACTTGTATTATTTGTCTTATTGTTGCAAGTATTGCGATTTCAAGTCTGATGAGTTCTGAAATTCATCGTAGAAAAAAAGAAATAGGACTTTTAAAAGTACTTGGTGCTAATACTTTTCAAATTTATCTCATCTTTGCTAGTGAAAATTTAATCGTAGCTTTATTTGCTGCTTTATTTGGCTTTATTTTTGGCACAGCACTTTCTCAAATCATCAGCCTTAGCATTTTTGGATATTTTATTGATATAGCCTTTGTAGCTTTACCTTTAAGCTTTATTTTTGCAGGACTTATTGCCTTGCTAGGTTGCTTGCTTCCTATCAAAAATATCACACAACTTTCAGCTGCAGGAGTGCTTTATGGTAGATAAGTTTTTCCTTAATGAGCTTTTTAAAAGCATTAGCTTTTCTTATCAAAGACTTTTTATAATAGTTTTAAGTGTTTTTATAGGAGCACTTACTTGCTCAGCTTTTTTAAATATTTATTTTGATATTGACACCAAACTTTCTAAAGAATTAAAAGCCTATGGAGCAAATGTAATGATAAGCCCGAAGCAGGATGAAAATTTTATCTCCAATGCTGAGTATGAAAAAATAAAAGAAAATTTAAAGGCTAGAGCTTTAACTCCTTTTTTGTATGATTTTTTAAATTTAGGTAGTACAAGCGGAGTGGTTTTAGGCACTGATTTTAGGGCTTTAAAAATCACTAAACCTTTTTTAGAAGTTAAAGAAGGAAGCTTTTCTCTAAATGATTTTGATGAAAATTCAGCCTTTTTAGGGGTTAATTTAGCCAAGCAACTAGGCCTAAAAACAGGCAATGAACTTCAAATTTACAATCCAAACAACGGAAAAAGCATAAAACTTACCATAAAAGGCATACTTTCAAGCAATGATGAATTTGATAGCATTGTTTTAGCCCCTTTAAGCGTGGTGCAAAATTTAAGCGATAGAGCCGGTATTAACTATGCTAATGCTGTAGTTTATGGAAATTTTGATGAAGTTAAAGCCAAAACACAAGCAATCAACAATGAATTCATCGATGCAAAACCTATATCTTCAGTATCCTTAAGCGAAGGTTTAGTACTTGGAAAAATCAAAGCTTTAATGTTTTTAATCATACTTGTAGTATTGATCATAGTCACCACTAGCGTTAATACGACCTTAAGTTCTATTATATTTTCTCGCAAAAAAGAAATCACACTGCGTTTAGCCTTGGGTGCAAAAAAAAGTGAAATTTTTAAACTTTTTGCTAGTGAATGCTTTATAGTAAGTTTTTTTGCTAGTTTAATCGGAGCTTTTTGTGGGATATTTTTAGCCAATGTCTTTGGTTATTTGATTTTTAATTCTAGTATTGATTTTAGATTTATAGCTGTTTTTATAGCCTTAATCATTTCTTTGATTTTTGCCTTTTTGGCTGCATTTTTTCCTATAAAAAGAGCATTAAAAATCAATGTGTGTGAAAATTTGAAAGGTGAATGATGAAAAAAGAACTTATTAAAATAAACAACTTAAATAAAGAATTTGGCAAAGTTAAAGCCTTAAACAATATCAACTTAAGCGTCTATGAAGGAGAATGGCTTGCCATCATGGGTCCATCAGGAAGTGGAAAATCAACGCTTTTAAACATACTATCACTCATGGATACTCCAAGCTCTGGGGAGTATATCTTAGACAATGAAAACCTAGAGCAAATGGATGAAGAGCAAAAAATCACCTTGCGTCGTGAAAAAATAGGACTTGTCTTTCAACAATTTCATCTTATCCCCTATCTTAACGCCTTAGAAAATGTTATGCTCTCTCAGTATTATCACTCAAGCGTAGATGAAGAAGATGCTAAAATGGTTCTTGAAAAAGTAGGACTTTCACATAGACTCACTCATTTACCTAGCCAATTAAGTGGCGGGGAACAACAAAGAGTTTGTATAGCAAGAGCTTTGATCAACAACCCAGAGCTTTTACTCGCAGATGAACCCACAGGGAATTTGGATGAAGCCAATGAACAAATCGTTCTTCAAACCTTGCAAAAATTAAAAAATGAAGGTAAAACCATAGTTTTAATCACACACAATCCTGATTTAGCCAAATTCGCAGATCGAACCCTTATCTTACAACATGGGGTGTTAAAATGAAAAAAAGCCTTTTAATCTTAAGCATTTTGTTTTTGCTCAATGCTTGTTCTTTTGAAAATTCAAAAGATACTGGAAAAGTTGGAGAAAAAAGCGCTGAAATTTCAGCTAAAGATACTTTAGGAAAAGCTGTAAAACTTGCTGATGATAATACAAGTTTAAAAGTCTTAGTCTTTTTTCAAAATGGCTGCCCTTCTTGTTTAAAAGAACTCCCTTCTTTGGATGAATTCATACAAAATCACCCCAATAAAATCAGTGTTTATGCTATAAATTCCATCGATAATGCCAATGTGGTTAAAGTTTTAGCCGAACAATTTGACTTTAAAAATGTAAAAGTTTTAAAAGACGATCTTAAAATCACCAATGATCGTTATGCTGTGTTTGCAACCCCTACTACCATCATCATTAAAGATGGGATGATAAAAGATAGAATTTTAGGAGAAAAACCATGGGAATTTTTCGAATCCAAGCTTATTTCTTTGCTTTAATCATAGCTTTATTTTTTGTAGCTTGTGATAGTGGAGAAAATTTTAAAGCTTTAAATAGTGATAAAACCTATAATTTTGCCTACAATGGTTTTGAAAAAAGCCTAAAAATAAATGATAAAGCACAAAATTTTGCCTTAATATTTTTCACAAAAGATTGTGGAGTTTGTAAAGAACAAATTCCTATTTTACAGAATTTGGCTAAAAATTATGATTTTAATATCTTTGTGGTTTTAGGCGATGCAAATGATGCAAATGATGCAAAAGCTTGGGCTGATGAAAAAGGTTTATCTAATTTAGCAATGTTTTATGAAAAAAGAGCAGCTAAATACCTTTCAAGTGCCATTGGGGAAATATATGGAGTACCTGTGCTTAGTTTTTTCAAAGAAGGAAAAATGGATGAAAAATTCATAGGCTTAACTCCTTATAGCATACTTGAAAAAGAAATCAAAAAAGTAAAAAGCTAAAAATTTACTTTAAAGCTTTTTATCTCCTATAAAATATCCATAAAGCTCATAGCTTCCATCTTTTTTCATCAAAATTACAGGATATTTTTCACTATAACCTTGTTCCATTCCTGGGCTTCCTTGCGGCATGCCAGGAGCTGAAATTCCTATAACATCTTTAGGTTTGTTTTCAAGCAACCATGCTATGGCACTTTCAGGAACATGCCCTTCAATAGCATAGCCTTCGATCACACCCGTATGGCAACTTTGATACTCATCTTTTATACCCATTTTTTCTTTGATTTTAAGAAAATCATTGGTTTTATGAATACTAACCTCATAACCCTTAGCTTTCATATAATCAACCCAAAGATCACAACAGCCACAAGTAGGACTTTCATAAACTTGTATTTCCTTAGCCTGCGTAAGAGTGAGTAAAAAAAGAATGGTTAAAATTGTTTTTTTCATAATTGCTATCCTAAGTAAAAAATATGTAATAATACTTTTATAAAGTTAATACCATCACATTTTTAACACTAAAAATGAATTTACAAAAATTTAATCAAGAAAAAGATTTTTAATGGGTGCTGATTTTGTCTTTACGGCAAAGATATAAAAGATAAAACGATTTTAAAAAAAACTAGAATTTTTTAACTTAAAAAGCTTAAAATTTAGATATACTTTATACTTACTATGTTTTTTCATAGTATGTTCTAATAGTGGATTTCCACCAAGAGTGAAAACTCAAGGCGGATTTTTATTTGCAATATTTACTTAATAGAATAATTATGATCGCTTGTTCCTCCGCATAAATACCCCTTCTTATCAAAACTTGCAATTTCGCAAGAAAGAGTAGAGAGCTTAGCTCTTTTACCATCGCTAGTTAATATAAGAACTGTCTTATAATAAACATATTTGCTTTTATCTGAATAATAGTCTTTTATATTACTTTGAGTTACTTTATAAGTTCTTGGATCAACTTTTGCAACAATATCTGCTTCATAAAAAGTTGCCTTTTTAAAAAGTGGCTGACCTATAATTGGTTTGATGCTCTCTTGGAAATATTTGTTTTGCATTTCACTTGCTGAAACTGGAACTAAATCTTTTTTATTAATAACTATCAAATCTGCAAATGCTGACACATTTAAAGCAACTAAAGCTGCTAACGCTAAACCTAATTTTTTCATTTTATCTCCTTGAATTGAATTTTGTATATTTTAATTATTTTTCAAATCTTTTGCAAGATAATTTTTAAATTTATCTAAATTAAATTTGCATTTTATCTAACAATCATAAGAAATTTTAAAATGAAATAAAAATTTATGAGAAATCAACTCTTGTTTGAAAATGATAAAAGTAAGTGGTGCGGATGAAAGGACTTGAACCTTCACGCATTGCTGCACCAGATCCTAAGCCTAATGCGTTTTGTTATCATTTTTTATCAAAGTATTGAAAAATAGGCGTTTTATTGTTTAAGTTTATCTTAAAAATAGCATTATTTTATACCATTTTGAGAAAAAAACCGCTACCAAAACCGCTACCACTAAAATTCATTTGAGATACTATTTTTAGTATATTTTTAATTTTATATTATGTAAAAAATAATAAAATTTTCTGCGTAAATTAAAAGCAAAAAAGGAATATCTTGAAAAATCTAGTAAAAATAAAAGAATACAAGGGTATATATTTTATAGACAAAGATAAGAAATTGGAGGATATAAAAGAAATTAGCTTAGTAGAATTACAAAGAAGATTAACTATACCATACGAATTGGCTATAAGATATTATGAAGGAAAAAAATCAAATTATGAGATATTTCCTATTTTAAATAACACCCAGACCCTTAAAAAGAATTGTGAGTTAATTGCCTTACAAAGAATTAATGGAAAATTTGCAAAGAAATTTAAAATTAAAGAACCTAAACTAAATGAAGTGTTTGAAGAATGGATTAGTATGCGAAAAAATACTATTTCTAAAAAACATTATGAGGTAACCATATTTTCATATAATGCACATATAAAAGATATTATAGGAAACATCAAAATAAAACAAGTCAAATTAAAAGATATGCAAAATATTGTCAATAAAATGATTGATCAAGGTAAATCTCCAAGAACAACAAAAACGATAAAAGATATACTTTCTCCAGTATTTGAATTTGCTATTAAAAATGATTATATAGAAAAAAATATAGCAAGAGAAATAGAGATACAAAAATTTGATAACAAAAGATATTTTACTATTGATGATGAGGATAGAAATGCTCTTTATAAAGCTATTATAAATTATGAAAATTTAATGATAAGAGCTATGTTTATATTTCTTTTACATGGAAGAAGAAAAAGTGAAGTTCTTACATTAAAATGGGACAATATTGACTTTGCTAATAAAATTTATTTTTTACCTTCAAGCCAAAATAAATCAAGGAAAAACTTACAATTTCCGTTAAGTTCTTTACAAATAGAAGCTTTAAAAAGCATTGGAGTAAAAAATAAAGGATATATTTTTATTAAAGAAGATGGAAACCCCTATAAAGATATAAGATGGCATTGGGATAAAATAAATCAAAAATTAAAAACTCCTATTAGATTGCATGACTTAAGACATTTAATAGGATATATAGGTATTAATATGGGTATATCTTTAGAAGCTATTGGAGAAACATTAGGACATTCAAGCATAGGAGTTACAAAAAGATATGCAAATATTAAAAATGAAACTATTAATAGTACTCTAAATGCTATTTTTAGTAATTTTAAAACTGAAAAACACTAATTTACAATGGTTTTTTAGGTTTTTCGGTTTTTTAGTTAAGTGTGATTAAAATTTTAAACTATTTTTAGAGCTATTAAGTTTTAAATATTCATCAAGATCATCTTTTTTAAAAACAAGTTTTTTGCCAATTTTACAAAAAGGAACTTTTCCTAAATTACAATCCTTGTAAAGTTTTGAAGTGCTTATTTTTAAATAGTTTGAAGCCTGTTGTACATTTAAATTTTCATCAGTTTTATTCTTGATTAATTCATTTTCTTTTAAAATCTTTTTAAAGATATCTTCAAGATCACTAGCTTTGCAAATTACTATATTATCCATTATTTTTCCTCATTTTTTAAGTAATAAAAAATCGAATTGTTATCAAAACGATTTTTTAGCATGCACCATTTTCCTTTTTTTGCATATTCTTGCAAAAGTTTTCTTGCCTTTTCACGACCGACATATCTTTTGCAATTTCTTAAGACTAGGTTGATTAATTCATTTTGCTTAAAACGACCCATCTTTAAAATCTCTAAAACAGTTTTTATAAACTCGATCTCATAAGAACTCATCTCAACGCTATCAAATTCCATTTTTTCTAAATTGCTAAAATTTAAAACTTTGAATGCTATTTTTTCAAGCAAAAATCTTCCAATTTTTTCTGGTTTTAATAAAATAGAATTCATTTCTTCATTATACTCACACTTATAGCTAAAATCGGCGTAGTCGACGATTTGGTGGCTATCAGAAAAAACTCCGCTCTTATTTAAATGATGAATAAAAAGCACAGTCCCACCTCTTTTTCGAATTATTTTCTCTTTTGAAAATAAATAATTGGGATCTATAAATCTTCCTATTTTTTTGGTAACGCAATTTAGAGAATCAACAATCATAAATACATTGAACTTACTTTGAATTTTTATTATTTCATCACATATATTTTCAAAAAGCATAAATTTTTTATCATAACACGTTAAGTCAATTAAAAAAAAACGATTTACAAAATTTTCAAGAAGATTTGCAAAACCATATTTTTTTAAACTCGAAATTCCCATGTCTGCATTTATGTAAAACACTCTAATTTCATTATCTTTCTTTAAAATTTCCTTGCAAAAATACAAACAAACACTCGTCTTTCCGCTAGCACTACTACCGTAAAGCAAGCCCAAAGATTCTTTTGGAATCAAATTTTTTAAGAGCCATGATTCCTGACAAGAATGAAAATTTTCTAATTTGAGTGAAAATTTTTTTATATTTTCCATGATTTAATCCTTTTTTAGAATTATAAATTCTTTTTTTTAAAATAATATAAATTTTTATTTTTTTTTTAAGAAAAATGTCTTAATATTTTAATAATTTTATACAGGATAATTCTATTATGATAAAAGAAAATATTAAGTTTTTAAGAAAACAACATAAATTGACACAACAAGAGTTGGGAGAAATTTTAAACGTAGGACAAAAAACAGTAAGTATGTGGGAAAAAGGGTATAACAACATTACACTTCCTATAATACTAAAAATATGTGAGCATTTTCAAATTAGTCCAAATGAGCTACTAGCAAATAATTTAGCGGATGTGGAATTTCATAGAAATCTTAGAAATTACAATAGACTTACACATGAATTACAGATAAAAAATGGCTTAAATGATTTTTTAAAATCAAACATTGTAAATATGCAGCTTCAAAAAATATCTAAACATATTCGTTCTCTCAAAGGCGTAGGATTTATAGAGAAATTAAGCGAAAGCTGGAATGGAAACGGAGAGAAAATGCTTTTAATTCTTCTCTTGTTTATCAAGCACTTAAACAAGATAGAATTAAGTCACACAACAATGAGTAAAAAAGATTTTATAAGCATGTTAAAGAAGTTTAAAATTTCTCTAAAAAATATCAAATTATACTCTTTAGTTTTAAGTGAAAAAGACAAAAGAAATATTATAGAATGGGCAGAAAAAAACTTAGATGAGATCGATGTAAATGCTTTATTTGTTGATTTAAGAAAAGATGTTGAAAAAATAATTATAAATGAGCTTAATTCGTTTAATTATTTAATTTTTAAGGATTAAAACAGATAATATTTACTGGTTGCTATTTACCAACTAAAATTTTGCAACAGAATATAAAATCATTCTGCATAAAGATTTGTTGGTTTTTAAAATAACTATTTTTGTTATTCTTTGAATTTTTTATATTATATTTTGGCTGTTTTATTTATGTAATTTTACATAAATAAAAAGTTTTTCCAATTTTACAACAAAATCCTTTATGCTATGAGTAAAAAATAAGTCTAGCTTTTTAGCTAGGCTTAGTGATCTCGTATAGCACCGAATATATGTTTGTATTTACAATGTCCGCTTCTTATATATTCTGCGATTTTACTTTTTCTTCTATGCTTTTTCTCATCATAGGGAACTATTTTTATATTTTTAGCAAGGAATAATACAAAAGCAATTACAAGACTAGATACAGATAAAAGCCCTAAAATACCTATAAAGCTAGTGATAATTTTTAAATATACCAAAAGCAAAACAATAGCTGCAACTCCGCAAGAAAGCCAAAGAGTAAGTATGAGTTTTTCGGTTGTAGTCATTTTTGATTTTTTAAGTTTTACTTCTACTTTATCCATTGTTATTTCTTTCATATTAACTTATTTATATAACATAATTATATTATATTTTAATAAATTTTTGTAAGTATTTTTGCTATTAAATGCTTATTTTATAGGGTTTGGAACGGATTTCTTTTTTTGTCTGACTACAACTTAACTTTAAGTTGATTGCAAGTTAATATGCAATTTTAATCTCTATTGCAGTCCTTCTCAAATGGATTACACGAGCAATCAAAACATAATTATTATGATCCAAGAGGTGTTATGACTGATCACAATAAAGCCATAGACGATTTAAATTCAAGATATCAAGGTTTCTTGAAAACAAGAAATGCTCCTGCTAAAGTTGAATCAGAAGGACTGGCATTTGATGTAGAAAAAGCAGCAGGCGCAGCTGAGAAAAAAGCAGGAACTGCTATCAAAGAAAGAAATGAAAAAATCAATGATACTTATAAATAATAAT
>NZ_MJYA01000004.1:0-3280 GCF_001763075.1 Campylobacter sp. BCW_4321
GTTTAAGCAATGGCATTTTTATACCTACCCTAAAGCAAAGAATGCCTATTTTTAGGGACTTTATAGCACAACTTATTGCGATTTGTCTTTTTTTAAAAATTGCACCTAAAAAATTTTTGTACCTACCATACATTAACTTCGTTAATAATATTGCCATTTTTATACCTACCCTAAAGTATTTTTAGCCTTTGAAATAGAAAAGTCTTCTTCTCGCCCTTTATCACCTCATTTATCCCCCCTTCTTTATCCGCTACATTTCATTGAATAATTTTCATCATTTATCCCCTCATTTATCACCCCCTTTATACCCCATCTCCCATTCCTCCCTATCTTGCATTCTACGCATTCAAATCTCATCTTAACGCTATCCTTAACACAAATCCTTATAGCCTTTATACTCATTCTTTCTCTCATTTATCACCTCATTTATTCCCTCATTTATTGCCTTATTTATTGCCTCATTCTTTCTCATTTACTCCCTATCTTTGCCATTTTTTAAACATATTTCTAGCATAAACTTTCCCTGATATATAAAAATACTCATTTCATACCCAAGTTAAATAAAAATACGGTATAATTTCATAAAGCACTAAAACCACAGAAGAAAACTTATGTCTAAAACTAATACACGCCCAAGCGAAAAAACAAAATGCACAAAGCCATAGAAACTTGGTTTACCAAAATCTACATAAGCAAAATAATCCACAAAGAGAAAAACGATAAATTATTTATCAATATAACTAGCTGTCTAGCATTCATACTCTCAATCTATGGCAAAACAGATGAAAACAAAAGCAAAATGACACCTGCTGTTATAGCTTATATCAAAAAAACAAAAAACACTTTTATTGCCAAACTAAAAAGAGTTAAAAACCATGAGAGCATTATCGATTTACAAGCCAAATACCCAAAGCTTGATATAGTTTCAGCCTATCAATTCCTAACCCTCAAAGATAAATTCAAAATTACCAAATCAGAAATCCAAGATTTTGAAACACTAATCGATATTCTTTCAAAAAACGCCCAAAAATCAAAAAAATAACCCTAAAACGATAAAAACATTAAAAAAATCATTTTAGCCTTTTAAAGGCTAATTCTGTCATTTTAAACCCTATATCCATTCAAGATACCCACTTGCAATCAAAAAAACACAAAAAAACCTACAAAAATCGCAACACAAAACAAAAACCACAGCCCATTTCAAAACTGCAAAGCATTTTTGAAAATTCGCAAGAACTTCTAAAATAAGCCCTAGCTCTCATATTATCGCTATAAATCAAGCACAATCAAAAATACACGCCATGAAGAAAATTTTGCAGTTTTTAGCTCTAAAGTCTATTTTTGCCAAAAATCTTACACAATAACTCGATTATCAACAATGCTTAAAAACCTACAAAATAGATATTTTAAAAGCTTTTTACAAATCGCAAAATGTCGGTAAAACATTAGCATAATTTGCCTACAACAATAAGATTTAAACGCCTATATTTAGGCTATATTATTGCATTATGCCCATTGGCTCAACTTTTTACATTTTTTTCAAAAAAAGCAAAAGAACCTAAAAATAAGGGTTTTAACATAATAAGCCCTAAATATTGATATTTTATTTTTTATTACACTTTTTAGTATATTTTTTCAACAATAAAAATTAAATTAATATTAAAAACCCTATAAAATAGTATTTTAAACAAACTCTTTTTTGTAGTTAAGTTGTAATAAAGTTACACTCAAGTTATAGTAAAAATAACATTAACTACATATTAACTACACTTTTACTTCAAAAAACATGCAAATTTTCACATTTTTGTAGTTAAAGTGTAGTGAAAGTGTAATAAAGTTGAACTCAAATTGTAGTTAAGTTGAAAATAATTGTAATAAAGTTGAATTCAAGTTGTAATTATGTTGTAGTTAAGTTGTAGTTAAGTTGAAAATAAAATGCAGTTTATCAAGTAGCGTTTTTTTGCACTCAAGTTGTAGTTATGTTGTAGTAAAAGTGTAGTTAAGTTGAAATAAAAATTTACATAAACATAAACTATACTTGAAGTAAAGTTGTATTAATGTGTATCACATATTGAAATAAAATTACATATTGCTTGAAAACAACTTGTAATATATGTATTTTATTTAGTTGATTTGCAATTAACTCGCAACAACTTATATTTTAACTCCAACAGGAAAAGTAATAGGCACTCCTATTGAAGGAGCGGTTGATTCTGACATACTTTTTGGACTATTGAAAGGTTTAGAAGATTATAAGAAAGGACAATTAGGTTTTTAGCGTGGAAAAAAACATAGAAAAATTAATTTTAGAAGCCTATGAAGATAGTAAAACTAAATTTGACCATGTTACTACAGGACATATCAGTCAATATTTGAAAAGAAAATATGATTTAAAAATCAATTGTAGTAAGGCATTAATAGAAGCAGGTTTTGATCTTGAAAAAGATGAAAACAAACCTTCTTTAGTTTATGTTAAAAAAGCTACCACAAGAAACAAGACTTCAAATCGTGATCAAATTCAAAACAAAGTTGAAGAGAAACCTTTGTTGTTTCAATTTGCCTATTTTCCAAATTTTCTAAATACACTCCAAGAGCTTTCTAATATAGCTCAAAAAGAATTTTGGGGAAATGGAAATAATATTTTATTTTCTTATCTATTTAAATATTTTGAGTTCATTTACGAAAATAAAAGCTATCCTGATATTATTACTTATAATAAAGACAAAACAAAGGCATGTTTCAATACAGGTTTGTATAGTACAGGTGTTTTTCCAATATTTGCATGCTTTGAAAAGCAGGAAAATGGAGGATATATTTTTAGAAAATTTTGTTCTAATGGAGATAGAGTTTTAGATGATTTAGAAATACCTAAATCTTTAAGCGATTATGATACATTCAAAAATGAAATCATTTTTGACAGTAAATTGGATTTTAGGGTAAATCATTTGCATCTTTTTGAGAGAAAAGAGCGATTACCTGAAATTGTGAAAAAACTAAATGATAGGTTCATAGGACACATTATTAATGGTGAATTGAAAATCATCAAAGATAATTATAATCTTCAAAAGATGATTATTCCTGCAGCTTATAAGCAAAGAGTAGTTTTATACATTCCTTTGAAACTTCAAGAAGAATCAGTTGATACGATAGTTGTAGTTGAAAAAGAAGAGGTAAAAAACGAACAGTATTACGCCGTGAGAACTATACTAAATCCGCATGATAATATTTACAAAACCGCAAGAGTTCTTTCAATAGTTGAATCTGAATGGGTAAAAAACAC
>NZ_MJYA01000005.1:0-2220 GCF_001763075.1 Campylobacter sp. BCW_4321
TTTTTAAAACCTGATATTTTGGTTAAAGGAGCTGATTATAAAGATAAGCTTGTTGTGGGTGCGGATATCGTTTCAAGAGTTGAATTAATCGACTTTGAAGAAGGATTTAGCACAAGTAAGATTATAGAAAAGATTAAGGATAAAAAATGATAAATTTAGTGGAAAAAGAATGGCAAGAACATCAAAAAATCGCTCAAGAAAGTGAAATTTTAAAAGGACAAATCGCTAAAATAGGTGAGCTTTTGTGTGAGTGTCTTAAAAAAGGTGGCAAGATTTTGATTTGCGGAAATGGTGGAAGTGCAGCTGATGCACAGCATTTTGCAGCTGAACTTAGTGGGCGTTATAAAAAAGAACGCAAGGCTTTAGCAGGTATAGCACTTACAACCGATACTTCAGCACTTAGTGCTATAGGAAATGACTATGGTTTTGAGTTTGTTTTTTCAAGACAAGTGGAAGCTTTAGGAAATGAAAATGATGTTTTAATCGGCATTTCAACCAGTGGAAAAAGCCCTAATGTTTTAGAAGCTTTAAAAAAAGCAAAAGAGCTTAATATGCTTTGTCTAGGCCTTAGCGGAAAGGGTGGTGGAATGATGAATAAGCTTTGTGATCATAATCTTGTTGTGCCAAGTGATGATACGGCTAGAATTCAAGAAATGCACATTTTAATCATACACACACTTTGTCAGATCATAGATGAGAGCTATAAAACTGATTTATAAAAACCTATGAAAAACTATAAATAAATATCAAATATTTTTAGATTTTTATTGAAAATTTATTATTATTACTTAAAATTTATACAAGGAACTTTTTATGGTAAATCAACCAACGGCTACTATTTTTGCTGGTGTAAATGGTGCAGGAAAGACTACTTTATATTTTTTAGCACAAGAGCAAGGAATAAATTTAGGTTATCGCATAAATGTAGATGAGATAGCTCAAAGCATTGGAGATCATAGAGATAGACAAACTCAAATTCGTGCCTCAAAGATAGCTATAAAAATGCGTAAAGTATATATAAATGATAAACTTAATTTTAATCAAGAAACTACGCTTTGCGGAAAAGCTATATTAAATCTATTTAGTGAATTAAAAGAGCATGGTTATAAAATCAATTTACACTTCGTAGGACTTGATAGCCCGCAAACTGCAAAAGCACGAGTAAAAATAAGAGTAGCTAAAGGCGGACACGACATAGAGCCACATTTAATAGATAAAAGATATTATGAAAGTATGCAAAATCTTTTAAAAATTATGCCATTATGTGATGAGATTTTGGTTTATGATAATACTAAAAATTATGAATTAATTGCAAAGATAACAAATGGGATATTAGATTTGCAAAATAATGTCACTTGGTTTAGTGATTTAATACCAGATAAAACACAATTTAAAAGTTATTCTTATAATAATGGATACAATCATTCTAATAGGATTAAGTCATGATAGATAAGCTTGTTTCTATCAGACATGCTGCAAATTTACTTGGTATTACAATACAAACAATCCGCAATTGGGATAAGCAAGGTTTTTTAAAACCTGATATTTTGGTTAAAGGAGCTGATTATAAAGATAAGCTTGTTGTGGGTGCGGATATCGTTTCAAGAGTTGAATTAATCGACTTTGAAGAAGGATTTAGCACAAGTAAGATTATAGAAAAGATTAAGGATAAAAAATGATAAATTTAGTGGAAAAAGAATGGCAAGAACATCAAAAAATCGCTCAAGAAAGTGAAATTTTAAAAGGACAAATCGCTAAAATAGGTGAGCTTTTGTGTGAGTGTCTTAAAAAAGGTGGCAAGATTTTGATTTGCGGAAATGGTGGAAGTGCAGCTGATGCACAGCATTTTGCAGCTGAACTTAGTGGGCGTTATAAAAAAGAACGCAAGGCTTTAGCAGGTATAGCACTTACAACCGATACTTCAGCACTTAGTGCTATAGGAAATGACTATGGTTTTGAGTTTGTTTTTTCAAGACAAGTGGAAGCTTTAGGAAATGAAAATGATGTTTTAATCGGCATTTCAACCAGTGGAAAAAGCCCTAATGTTTTAGAAGCTTTAAAAAAAGCAAAAGAGCTTAATATGCTTTGTCTAGGCCTTAGCGGAAAGGGTGGTGGAATGATGAATAAGCTTTGTGATCATAATCTTGTTGTGCCAAGTGATGATACGGCTAGAATTCAAGAAATGCACATTTTAATCATACACACACTTTGTCAGATCAT
>NZ_MJYA01000006.1:0-7703 GCF_001763075.1 Campylobacter sp. BCW_4321
TTCTTTAACAGCTTGATTGTCTTGTTCTAAACCTTTTTTAGTAGCAAGGATGTTTTCGTTGATAGCACTTGAGATTTGTCCAAATTCATCATTGCTTTTTACTTCTATAGTAGAAACATTTTTTGTTTTATGGTTGATGAAGTCAAAGAAATTTTGCAAAGATTTAAAAATTGAATTAATTTTTGCACTTACCATATATTTTATACACATATATACAATAGCTGAAATTATAATTAAAAATATAACAACTACAGCAACTATAATTAACTGAAGATTATATAAAGGTTTTAAAACTGAATTTTTAGGGGTTGTTACAAGTATACTCCAATAACTTGAATCTTCTAGGGTACTAAAGGAGACAACCGAAGCATAACTAGTTAAACCTGTAGATGTATAAAAATTATTGATTAAAATATCTCTATGTTCTTTAATAGCACTTAATATAGGAGCTACAGAAGGAGAATGGTTGTATTCATTGATTTTTTGCAAAATTGCTTTAGGATTTTCATGTATAACAAATGTTCCATCATCTGTAAGTAGTAATCTTTGATCTCCTTCGTGAAAATTTAATGAAGGATCAAGTAAAGCTTTAGACATCTGTGAAAGCTCTAAAGAGAAACCAATAACTCCTGCAAAATCTCCTTTTTGATTAAAAATAGGCATTCCTAAGTTTATCCCTAAAAATTCTCCATTGCCATAATCAAGACGCTTAACTGAACCAAAAATAATCTTTTGTTCTCCATTGTGCACATTGTTTTCAATTTTTGAGATTACAGGTATACTGTTATACATATTTTTATTTTGTATAAATGTTTTAATACCTCCGTCAATCCCTGGAGTTGAATCATTATAAACAATAGATAAATTTCCATTTTGAATGTCTTTTTCTTTATTTCCTGATAAGACTGAAAGATCTTTAATGTATAAAAAAGCATAAGTGGTATGCATACTTGAATCTAATGTTTTTTTGGTCAAATTTTCCAATACATTAATGTCAATATTCCCATTATCATTAATAACTTGTTGTATACTAGTACCTAATGCTTTAGAGAGTAAAAAAGGTTCGTTAAGTGTGGATTGCATATAATTTACATATCTTTTTGAAGCTATATCTAGAGCAATTTCTGCTTCTTTTTCCATATTTTGAGAAACTTTCCATGATATGATGGCAATCATAAAGACTAAGCTAACCATAACACTTCCAATTACTGAAAGGGTTAATTTAGTTCCGATAGATTTTAACATTGTCTTCCTTTCTTGTATATTTATTTTCTAGAATTATAACTATAAAATGCTTATTTTTTTCTAAAAAAGTTATTAATTATTAATTAATATTTTATTAATATTAATTAATAATTAAATTAAATAATGTTAAAATACATTTACATCAAATTTATATTAAGGAATAGCAATGAAAAAGATTTTCATTTCTTTTGTTGTCCTAGCGACATGTTTATGGGCAAAAAATACCGCCTATACTGATGAAGTTGTATCGCTTTATCTTAATAAAGATGATACTAAAGTCATAGGAAGACTTTTACCTACAAATCCTTTTGAAGTGTTAAAAAGCGCAAATAACAGGGTTTTGCTAAAAATTGATGGTTATGTAAATCCTAAAGCACCTTCTGTGATTTATTTCAATGACTCTCAAAGAATTATTGTTGCAGCTTTTTCTAAAAATACAAAATTAAATTTCTCTCAAAGAATAACTGGAAAAAATGGAAAATGGGATAAGGTAAGCCTTGAAATTTGGGCAGATAAAAAAGAATTTGTCAAAGACAATAAAGAAATGTTAAATCGAGCCAAAGAGCTTTTTGTAAATAACTGTGGAATTTGCCACGCTATCCACAAAGAAAAAGAATTTACAGCTAATGCTTGGCCTGCAATTTTCCGTTCTATGGCCGATAGAACAGGTATTGATAAAAAAGACAGATGGCTAGTTATAGAATACTTACAAAAAAACGCAAAAGATTTTAAAACAAAATAAGGAGAAAAGCATGCTAGATAGAAGAAAATTTTTAAAAATTGGAGCGAGCTTAAGTGCTTTACCTCTCATTCCAAGCTTAAGTGCAGGAAAAACCGTAGAAGCTTCAAAAGTTAGCCTCGGACTTGTAAAAAATGGAGAAGTGATTACCGCAGCACACTGGGGGATTTTA
The DNA here is from genome assembly GCF_001763075.1 of Campylobacter sp. BCW_4321. Taxonomy (NCBI): domain Bacteria; kingdom Pseudomonadati; phylum Campylobacterota; class Epsilonproteobacteria; order Campylobacterales; family Campylobacteraceae; genus Campylobacter; species Campylobacter sp. BCW_4321. Next base: position 2,157 of record NZ_MJYA01000006.1, read on the forward strand.
AAACTCACTATAAAAGATGGTAAGATAGTAAAAAGTGAACCTTGGGAAAAAGTTACAAAAATGGATAATCCTTTACAGCACTATACTGCCGATATGGTTTATAAATCTCGTGTGAAGTATCCTTATGTGCGTAAATCCTACCTTGAAAATCCTGACAATCCTAAACCTGAGCTTCGCGGAAAAGATGAGTTTGTTCGCGTAAGTTATGGTGAAGCGATCAAGCTTATCGCCAAAGAGCTTAAAAAAACAAGAGATAGTAAAGGTGCAAGTGCGATTTTTGGTGGAAGCTATGGCTGGAAATCAAGTGGAAATATGCAAAACTCACGCATCTTACTTCATAGATTTTTAAATGTAACAGGTGGATTTGTAGGAGCTACAGGAGACTATTCTACAGGAGCTTCTCAAGTGATTATGCCTTATGTTGTAGGATCGATTGAAGTTTATGAGCAACAAACCTCATGGGAAAATATCTTAAGTGATTCTAAATATGTTGTGATTTGGGGTGCTGATCCGCTTTCTACTTTACGCATAGCTTGGACTTCAAACGAACAAAGAGGTTTGGCATACTTTGAAAAACTTAAAGACAGTAAAATCAAAGTGATTTGTATAGATCCTATAAAAACCACTACAGCGAAATTTTTAAATGCCAAATGGATAGCTCCACGCCCAAATACCGATGTAGCTTTAATGATGGGTATGGCAAGCCATTTAATTGCTAAGAAAAAAGTTAATTACGAGTTTTTAGACACTTACACTACAGGCTTTGATAAATTTAAAGATTATTTAGAAGGTAAAGAAGATGGAGTGAAAAAAGATACCAAATGGGCAAGTAAAATTTGCGGTATCGATGAAAAAACTATCAAAAAATTAGCTGAAACTTTTTATGATAATCCTACTATGATTATGAGTGGTTGGGGTATGCAAAGAGCACATCATGGCGAACAGCCTCACTGGATGCTAGTTACTCTTTGTGCAATGTTAGGACAAATCGGCACAAAAGGAGGCGGTTTTGGACTAAGCTATCATTACAGCAATGGCGGTGTTCCAACTTGCAAAGGCGGAGTTATCGGCGGTATGACAGCAGGTAGTTTAGGGATTTGGAAAAATGGTAAATTTAAAGGTTTAGTAAAAAGCGAAACTTCAAACGAAGGCGCAGAATGGCTTCAAAATGCAGCGAGTTATTCTTTCCCTGTAGCAAGAATCGCTGATGCTTTACTTCACCCTGGAAAAACCATAGATCACAACGGCTCTAAGCTTACCTATCCTGATATTGATTTTATTTACTGGGTAGGCGGAAATCCTTTAGTGCACCATCAAGATACTAACACTAACGTAAAAGCATGGAGAAAACCACGCACCGTTGTGGTAAATGAAATTTACTGGACTCCAACAGCTAAAATGGCAGATATTGTTATGCCTGTAACTTCATCTTATGAAAGAGATGATATTACCATGACAGGAGATTATTCAAATATGCATATAGCTCCTATGAAACAAGCAGTTGAGCCTGTGGGTGAAAGCAAAGATGATTATGTAATTTTCTCTGATATTTGTAAAATTTATGGAAAAGATGTCTTTAATGCCTATACAGAAAATGGCAAAAAAGCTAAAGATTTCATCAAAGAATACTACAACAGTGCCCTAAAACAAACTCAAAGTTTTGGCGAAGCTTTTGCTATTCCTATGCCAAGTTTTGAAGAATTTTGGGCTAAAAATGAACCAATCACTTTTGAACCAACAGCTGAAAGTTTAGAATGGACTCGTTTTTCAGAATTTATAGAAGATCCTATCTTAAATGCTCTGGGTACAGATTCAGGACTCATTGAAATTTACTCAGAAGCGATTAAAAATTATAATTATGATGATTGCAAAGCCCATCCTACTTGGTTTGAGCCTATTGAATGGCTTGGAAATGCAACCAAAGAAGCACCTTTCCACTTACTTACAAATCACCCAAGAGATCGCTTGCACTCTCAACTTTGCCACACAAGCTTAAGAGATACTTATGCAATAAAAGATAGAGAGCCGATTTTAATCAATTCCAAAGATGCAAAAAAACTTGGTATAAAAAATGGCGATGTAGTACGCGTGTTTAACAAACGCGGTGAAGTTTTAGCAGGGGCTGTTGTAAGCGATGAAATCATGCAAGGGGTTGTAAGGATTTGTGAAGGTGCTTGGTATGATCCTAATGAAAACGGACTTTGCAAATGTGGAAATGCAAATGTTTTAACCATGGATATGCCAACTTCAAAACTTGCCAATGGCAATATCTCTCACACAGGGCTCGTAAACATAGAAAAATTTAAAGGTGAACTACCAAAACTTACTGCCTTTAATGCGCCAAAAGGTGTGAATTAAATTGCAAGAAAGCCGTAAGGCTTTCTATTGTCCAAGCAAATTTAAACTTAAAGCCATTATTGCCATTCCTAATATAAGTCCATATAAACTATCATGGGCCTTATCATAAGTTTTTGCAGCGGGCAAAAGTTCATCAAGAGATATAAAAACCATAATTCCTGCAATCACAGCAAAACTTATAGCTAAAGTAAGATCGCCTATAAAAGGCAATAAAATCAAAGCTCCAACAAAAGCACCCAAAGGCTCTGCAAAACCCGAAAGAGCTGAATAAATAAAAGCCTTTTTCTTATTTCCTGTAGCATGGTAAATTGGCAAACTCACGGCCAAACCTTCAGGGATATTGTGTATAGCCACAGCTATAGCTATAGCAATTCCTAAAGTAAGATTGTCAAGACTCGAAATAAAAGTAGCAAAACCTTCTGGGAAATTATGTATAGCAATAGCCAAAGCTGTAAAAATCCCTGTGCGTTTTAAAGCTTTAGTATTGATCTGATGCAACTTTTCTCCAGGATGAAATTTCGGAGGATTTTGTCCTTTTTGAGGTAAGGGACAAATTTTTAACTCGCTTAAATCCTCTTTAGGCTCGTGAGGATTGACATCTTCGGGGATTAATTTATCAATCAATAAAGATATTAAAATTCCACCAAAAAAACAAGCTAATCCCAAAAGCTCAGCCCAATGCGAATCATAGTGATTTTTAAAATCTTTAAGTGCAGTGGGTAAAATTTCCATGAAAGAAATATATATCATTACCCCAGCTGAAAAACCAAGTCCTAAAGAAAGTACCCTTAAATCATCTTTTCTAGAAAAAAAGGCTATTATAGAACCTATAGCTGTAGAAAAACCTGCAAAAAGAGTCAGTAGCATTGCGATAAAAATTTGTTCAAAGGTAAATTGCATTAATAATTCTTAACTTCAATAAAATTTTAATATTTTAAATACTTATATTTATAAAAAGTTAACATATGGTAAAATTACAAAAGATATTAAAATTTTTAAGAATATTTTAAAAAATTATAGAATACTATACTAAGTTTTTTATAAATTTTTAAAAGTTAAGGAAAAAATATGAATTTTCGTTCTTTAAATATAAGCACTAAGCTTATTCTATCTGTAGCTATAGGGGTAATTTTAGGCATTATCGTATTAGTTTCAACAGTTTCCATATATATTTCTGAAAATATGGAAAAAGAGGCCAAAGATTCAATATTTTTAGCTTCAAAAAGATACACCAATTATATGGAAGGTATTCTAAATGAAACTGTTGCACTTACAAAAGGAACCGCAACTTCCTTAAATGATATGTTTGAACACAATAATCAAGTTGATGCTGATTTGATTGAAAGCTTAATGAAAAATTTATTTGATAGTAGTTTATATTCAGCTTATACTTTTTTGTATTTAAAAGATACTTCAGTGCTAGGGGATGCTCAAGGAATTGATAAAAGATACACAAGTTCTGATGGTAAAACTTTTGCTATGATTTATTTTGATCAAACCACTGGAAAATCTGGAGGAATAGAAACGATTCAAACGCCAAATAATTTTGGTAATTTAAAGATTATAGAGCAAGTAGAAAAAAACGCTAAATATGGAGATAAAGATAGTTTATTTGTTGGGCCACCAACTAAACTTAACTACGATGGAAAAGATTTTCTAGGTATTAATTTTGGAATGCCTATTTTTAATAATAAAGGTAAATTGATTGGAGTTGCTGGATATACTTTAGATTTTTCTGAAGTTTCTGAAACCATACTTGACCCAAAATTAGATTTTTTTGAAGGGGATTTAAGATTTTTAATGACTGATAAAGGTGTTATTGCCATTCATAAAAATCATAATGCCATTTTAAAAACACTCAGTGATATAAATAAAGATCCCTCTGTGGAGTTAGTCAATAATGCTGTTAAAGAACACAAAACTGTTATAATAGATGATTATGTTGCTTCAACTGGAGATTTAAGCTATGCATCCGTTTCATCTTTTAGTACTGCAAATAATTCAAGTTATTGGAGTATGGTTGTAACTGCTCCTAAAAATTCAGTTTTAGCACCTTTAAAGAAACTAGAAATTATTTTTATTGTGATTTCTTTTTTTATACTACTTGTCATATTGATTATAGTTTATGTCTGCGTTAAAAAAATAGTTGGATCTAGAATTCCTGTCATTTTAAAATCTTTAGAAAATTTCTTTCGTTTTTTAAATCACGAAAAACACGAAGTTGATTTAATTTCAATCAAAGCCGATGATGAACTTGGAAAAATGGGCAAAATGATCAACGAAAACATCCTTGCTACTAAAAAAGGTTTAGAACAAGACAATCAAGCTGTTAAAGAATCAGTTCAAACCGTATCAGTTGTAGAAGGTGGTAATTTAACAGCAAGAATTACTGCTAATCCAAGAAACCCACAACTTATTGAACTTAAAAATGTTCTAAATAAACTTCTTGATGTTTTACAAGCTAGAGTAGGTTCTGATATGAATGTTATTCATAAAATATTTGAAGAATACAAAAGCTTAGATTTTAGAAATAAAATCTCTAATGCTTCAGGAAGTGTTGAATTAACTACTAATGCTTTAGGCGATGAAATAGTTAAAATGCTAAAACAAAGTTCAGACTTTGCTAATGCTTTAGCTAATGAAAGTGGAAAATTACAAACTGCTGTTCAAAGCTTAACCACTTCTTCAAATTCTCAAGCTCAATCTTTAGAAGAAACTGCAGCAGCTTTAGAAGAGATCACTTCTTCTATGCAAAATGTTTCAGTTAAAACTAGTGATGTTATCACTCAATCTGAAGAGATTAAAAATGTTACAGGTATCATAGGTGATATTGCAGATCAAATTAATCTTCTAGCTTTAAATGCAGCTATTGAAGCTGCACGTGCTGGAGAACATGGTAGAGGCTTTGCTGTTGTGGCTGATGAAGTTAGAAAACTAGCTGAGAGAACTCAAAAGTCTTTATCTGAAATAGAAGCTAATACTAATTTACTTGTTCAATCTATCAATGATATGGCAGAAAGTATTAAAGAACAAACTGCAGGTATTACTCAAATCAATGATAGCGTAGCACAAATTGATCAAACTACTAAAGATAATGTTGAAATTGCTAATGAATCAGCTATTATTTCTAGTACAGTAAGTGATATAGCTAATAATATCTTAGAAGATGTTAAGAAGAAGAGGTTTTAA